>JAUWCK010000205.1 GCA_030609345.1 Methanosarcinales archaeon
TGCCGAAATCGTGCGCGATCGCGGGCAGGTGAAGTACCGTGTTTGTGCTGCCCCCGATCGCCATATCGACGGCGACCGCGTTGTCAAATGACTTTTCCGTGACGATCTGGCGTGATGTTATGTTGTGGCGCACCAGTTCGAGGATCTGCCTTCCTGAATCTTTTGCGATGTGAATCTTCTTTGCATCGATCGCGTGAGCGGTTGCGCAGCCGGGCAGACTCAAGCCGAGCGCTTCGGTCATGCACGCCATCGTGTTTGCGGTGAAGAGCCCTGAACACGATCCTGCGCCCGGGCACGCCACGCCCTCGAGGTTGCGGATATCATCCCTGGACTCACCGACCGCCTCGAATACAGAAATCAGGTCCTCCTCCCGGTCGCCAACAAAACCGGGAAGCATCGGACCCCCGGTGACCGCGATCGCTGGCAGGTCAAGACGTCCCGCCGCCATTAGATGCCCTGGCACGATCTTGTCGCAGGACGGTATCAGCACCATCCCATCGAACGCGTGCGCACGTACCATGATCTCGATTGAGTCTGCTATTAGTTCTCTCGACGGCATCGGGTATCTCATGCCCTCGTGGTTCATTGCTATGCCGTCGCAGATCCCGATGGTGCTGAATTCGAACGGCACGCCTCCAGCCATTCGTATGCCGGCTTTCACTGCTGCACTGATCTTATCGAGATGAATATGACCCGGGATGATCTCGTTCCAGGAATTCACCACTGCTATAAACGGCTTATCCATCTCAAAGTCTGTAACGCCTGTTGCCCTGAGCAGTGCGCGGTGGGGAGCCCGCGCAAGCCCTTTTTTGATGCGGTCGCTTCTCAGTTCCATGCGTTTTGTTATTGCGGCGGCGGTACATTAAATTTCTGCCAGATGTATTGGGACGGCAGGGCTGACAAGCTCCTCGTAGTACATGCTCAATACCGTGTGGATATTCATATAAAACCACGAGATTACACAAGATTAACACAGAAATCTCGTGTAAATCTGTGTAATCTTGTGGTTCCTGCCATACAGTATTGAGCATGTTCCTCCGGTAGTACCTATAATATAGAAACAACATAACCGATACCATCGAAACGATAGGACAGGCGGGAATACAGTGAAATGGCTAAACAAAATCCTCGGGAAGCAGAACCAGCAGAAACCTCGTACAGCCGATACAGTCGCGTTCCGTGATCTGAAGGGCTGGGTTTCAGACAGGACAAGAGCAGAACTCGGAGGGCTCTTCGAATCCGCCGCACAGATCTTCGCAGAGATCGAGAAGACAAAAGAAGAATTGATTCGCGATATTAAGAGCCTGAAAGTCGCAGATCCGCCAGAGTTGCCGTCCCGCGTACTCAAGGTGGGGTTTGCAGCCCGCGATAGCATGATCAAGCAGATCAATGTGATGATCGATAGAATCAGCACCCCGGCGATGGATTATCCTGACATCATGGAATTTTGCAGGTCTATCGATACCGCTCTTGACGCCACAATCGAGAAGTCTGCAAAGAGTCACCACCGTGCCAAATACCTGTTTCCAAAGGAGGTTGGCGCGGTATTCACTGACCTTAGAAGTATAAAAATATCGTTAGCAAAACTTAGAGATTTGCTTGATAGGGAGGGCGCGAAAATAAGGGGCTTTGATGAGATAACAGAGACTATACAGCGAATAGATGCTATAAAAAGAGATATCGTTGCAGGTAACTCAAAGATAAAGAAAAATAGTTCTAAAACAGATGAAATAAAGCGCGAGATAAGCGATTGCACCACCAAACTGGAGCAACTGTCGCAGAGCAAGGAATGGAGTTCTTTTGTTGAGCTTGAAGACCGGTTGAACGAAAGAGAGATGGAAGCGAACAACATCGAAAGTAACGTGACAGAACTGTTTGTTCCACTTAACAAGGCACTAAACCGGATGAAAAAGCAGAGCGAGAGTGGAAGGTACACGCTTTCAAAGAAACAGAAGAAACTCCTGGATATGTGCCTCGAAACCCCGATTTCGGTGGACGTAGCTGATGTCAATGATTTCCTGATAGAGATGCTGCAGATAGTCGAGAGCGGCGCGCTCGGACTGAAGGATAAGAAACGCGATAAGATCGTTGATCAGATCGACCAGATAATGGACTCGTTCGCGCCGAAAAAGGAGCGATACGACACCCTCAAGTCCAAGACCCGTGAGATCGAGCACCAGATCTCCGACCTGACCATATCGAAAACAAAAACCACGCTTGAGAGACAACTTTCCGAGAAGAACAGAGAGATCGCTCAGATCGACGAAGACCTTGTCAATCAAGGAGAAGAACTAAAGATGCGACGCACTGAACTCGAAGACCGGAAGGCAGAACTTTCTGACGCGGTAAACTCAATCGAACCGGTGCAGATCATCTTTGATTAGCACTTTCAGGCACTGTCGCTTTTCCCATGAAATCGTCATGCCCTTAGATTCCACCGCAGAGGGTTGAAAACGGTATCGAAACTCTTGCGCCCTCAGCGTTCGGCATTCGGCGCTGCTTCGCAGACCGCGGTGATAAATCACTTGATTTTCAGACAGTGTCAGCTAACCACAAAATTATACGGATTTCCACAAGATTTCTGTGTTAATCTCGTGAAATCTCGTGGTTTTTCCGCCTCAGCTAAACACATACCAATTGCGGAGTGGTAATATACCCCGGATAGTTACAAAAGTCTCAGAGATCGCCGTGCTAAAAAAGATGTGTTGCAGACGCTTTGAAGACGATGCATACACGAGTGCCGGGTGCAAGTTCCATGTCCTCGTACGACCGCTTTGTCAGCGCAACCACAAAGGGAACGCCCACATCGACTACAGCCCTGACGATCCCGCCCATATCCTTAACCTCTGTTATCTCTCCGGAAAACAAGTTTCTCGCACTCGTTTCGACCTCTTTTTTCGAGATCAGTATGTCCTCGGGTCTGATCGAGACAGAGACATCTCCCGATGCAACTGTGCTGGAGACCACCGAGATCCCATCGATGCGAACCTCGGAGATGCCGTCATGAACGATCGATCTTCCGCGGAATAGATTCGCAACACCCACGAAGTCTGCGATGAATTTGGAATTGGGTCTTCTGAAGACCTCATCAGGCGTACCCACCTGAATGATCCGTCCACCGCAC
>JAUWCK010000240.1 GCA_030609345.1 Methanosarcinales archaeon
GATGGACGAATCCATATCATTACGGGAACTTGTTGACGTTGATATAGTTCAAGCCATCCAAGATAGCTTTGCAAAGACCGTTGGGGTCTCTTCTGTAATTTTTTTGCCAGACGGCGATGCTTTAACGCGTTTTAGCAATCCAACCAATTTTTGCAGTCTGATCCGATCAACGAAAGAAGGGAGACAGCGCTGTTTCCAATCATTCGCAGAGATGAGCAGAAAGGCACTCGAGTTGAGCGATCCTGAAATTATGTACTGCTTCGCGTATGGTGCTCATTTCGTCGCGCCGATCATCATCGATGGTGAGCGCAAAGCAACCATGTATGCAGGTCAATTCAGACCTGATAAGTTCTCGCCCGAACAATTAAAAGAACTTGAAAAGATCGCTGTGGAGATCGACCTGGACCCAGAACTGCTCGCCAGAGAGGCGGAGAAAGCGCGTGTGGTCGGAGAAGATGTGGTCCGGGATTATTCACACCTGTTATCCCGAACAGTGGAGGTTATTGCGGAACTTGGTGTGCAGGCAGTTGAACTGCGCCAGACGAAAGATGCGCTGCAGAAAGCGCACGATGAACTGGAAATGCGCGTGCAGAAACGCACCTCTGAACTGGCAGGGACAAACAAAGAACTGAGGCGAGAGATTGCGGAGCGAAAAGCCGCGGAGGATGCGCTGCGGGAGTCCGAAGGAAAGTTGAGCGCAATGCTCCAGTCGCTCGGCGACCACATAAGCATGATGGATGAGGACCTGAACATTCTATGGGCCAATGACGTGGCCAAAGGTCTGTTCGGCGACGACATCATCGGCAAGAAATGCTACGAAGTCTATCATGGCAGGAATAAACCCTGTGAACCGTTTCCTTGTCTCACCCTGAAAGCATTCGAGGATGGCCAGCTTCATGAACACGAAACCCTGGTTCAAACTCGCGCAGGGAAGACTCTGCACTACGCTTGTACCGCCAGCGTGGCTCTCCGTGACGATGAAGGTGTGCCCGCTGCCATCATCGAGATTTCCCGCGACATCACAGAGCGCAAAGCCGCGGAAGAGCAGACCAAACGATCCCTGCGAGAGAAAGACGTGCTTATGCATGAGATACATCACCGCGTAAAGAACAACCTTCAGGTCGTGTCAAGCTTGCTTTCGATGCAGGCGCGAACCACCCGGAATAAAGAAGCGATCGATGTGCTCTCCAAATCCCGGAGCAGAATAAATGCTATGGCTCTTATTCACACTCAATTATATGAAAGTGGTGACTTGTCAGAACTAAATATGAAGGAGTTTGTAGGCACATTGTCGGGACAGTTGTTCCAGAGTTATCAGGTCAACAACACAAAGATTGCCCGGATCGTTCATGTGACTGATCGTAAGTTTCCGGTATCTGTTGGGGTGTATGTCGGGCTGATCATCAACGAACTGCTCTCAAACGCCCTACAACATGCTTTTGGTGAGAGGAAGGACGGAAAGATCGAGGTCGATCTCACTGCATCGGATAGCGGCAGGGTCAATCTGAGGGTAAGCGATGATGGCATTGGACTGCCTCCCGGATTCGACATCAATACTACCAAAACACTTGGACTGCGCCTCGTGAGGATCCTTACTGAAGACCAGTTACAGGGAACACTGGAGGTCATCAGCGATAGAGGGGTAACCTTTAATATGGAATTCGACATAGAGGGTAATGGGGGCAGTTCATACGGAGAAGATAAGAATACTGATCGTTGAAGACGAAGCCATCGTAGCCGAAGATCTGGAACTGGCTGTTACCAATATCGGCTACGAAGTGGTCGGGCGTGCGGTCAGTGCGAATGCCGCTGTAGATAAGGCGGTCAAACTGAATCCGGATCTGGTATTGATGGATATCGTCCTTCGAGGGGAGAAAAACGGTATAGATGCTTCTCGGGAGATAAAAGAGAAGGTAGATATTCCTGTTATATTCTTAACAGCGTATTCGGATGTCGGGCTGATCGATAGAGCCAAGAGCACAGAGCCGTACGCGTACCTTGTCAAGCCGTTCCAGGAGCGGCAACTCCTCGCATCCATCGAAACGGCTCTTCACAAGAGCGGAATCGAGAAGCGGTTGGAGGAGAGTGAAGAATGGCTTGCAACAACCCTTATGAGCATCGGTGATGCTGTGATCGCCACTGACGGGGCTGGTTATGTGAAGTCCATGAATCATGTTGCTGAGAGACTGACCGGATGGAAACAAGAGGATGCTGCCGGAAAGCCCCTGACAGATGTCTTTAAGATCATAAACAGGGAGACCGGCGAAGAGATCGAGAATCCGGTGATGAGAATACTCAAGGAAGGTGTCTTTGTCGAGCTGACTGATCAAATGATGTTGACGGCAAAGGACGGAGCGAAGATACCGATCGATGATAGTTTTGCACCGATCAAAAATGATAAAGGCGGTATCATCGGCACTGTTCTGGCTTTCCGGGACATAACCGAGCGGAAAGCCGCGGAGGATGAACGGGAGCGCCTCGTAAAAGAACTTGAAGCAAAGAACTCTGAGATGGAGAGATTCACCTACACAGTCTCTCACGACTTAAGATCGCCGCTCACTACAATCCAGGGCTTCGCAAACGTGCTCCGCATTGACCTTGAGAAGGGCGAGACCGAGAGAGTAAAAAATAATCTGAAATACATAGAAAATGGGATAATAAAGATGGCGAGGCTCCTT
>JAUWCK010000264.1 GCA_030609345.1 Methanosarcinales archaeon
GAACTGGACTCGATTGGAGCGGTACGGCTCGATGATGCCAGTTCCGGCGGAAGGGAGGTCCAGCGCACGCTCATGCAACTCCTGTCCGAGATGGACGGATTCAATTCGAGAGGCGGTGTCTGCATCCTTGCAGCAACCAACCGGTGGGATATACTCGATCCCGCGCTGATCCGCCCAGGACGTTTCGACCGGCTGGTCTACGTGCCCATACCGGATCGTGCAGCACGCGTCAAGATCCTGCTCATCCATACGGAAAAGATGCGGCTTGCAGACGACATCGATTTCGATCGCATTGTGACACTGACCGAGGACGCAAACGGCGCGACTTTACGTGCGATCGTGATGGAAGCGGGCATGTGTGCGGTGCGTGATGATGCGGATGCGGTACACCAGAAGGATTTCGAGGATGCGATCAAGCACATAATGAACCCCGAGGGCATGGTAGACCGGTATTCAGAAGGCATGTTTGCGTGAAAGAGGTACGGGAATGATACTAATCTTAAAAGAAAAACTGGAAAGCGGAAATGTCGAGACGGT
Source organism: Methanosarcinales archaeon (assembly GCA_030609345.1). The sequence continues at coordinate 538 of JAUWCK010000264.1, forward strand.
GATCGATTGATCGATATAGCTGACCCTGTTGTGCACCAGTATATGGTAAAAATCATCGGGGCGGACGGCGTAGAGATCCTCGAGAAACTGCCTGCCGGAGAGATCGTTGATGAGGTCGTTGCAGAAGAGATCGAGATGGATATAAACGTGATCAGAAAGACGCTCTTTAAACTGCACGAGAACCGGCTTTCAGGCTATCGGAGAGAGCGCAATCCAGATACGGGCTGGCTAACATACCACTGGACGCTCTATCCGGAGAACCTCGATGACCGCCTGGATCTCGAGTTTGAGAGGTTGCTTGGCAATTTGAAGGAGCGGCTCGAATTCGAGGCAAACGGTGTATTCTACATCTGCAACCACAAATGCGCGCGATTTCTCTTCGATACCGCATCCGAGACCGATTTTATCTGCCCGGTCTGCGGAGATGAGTTGTTTTACCAGGATAATGAGGAACTGGTGGATAAGTTATCTGAGAGAATCTCAGAGATGGAATATGCGGTTCGGAAGTGATTTTTACAGATGTCTGATTATTTAGAAGAGACTGGAAAGACGAGAGATCGTTACAACCGCCTCGCATTGCTGTACGATCTCGATGATGTGTTGTGGCTTGGTTCAAAGCAGTATTCCCGGAAAAAATTGATAAAAGCTACGAATCTTGGCGATTCCGGCATGGTGCTCGATCTGACAAGCGGTACCGGAAGAAACGCAGGGCTTCTCGCCAGATGGGTCAAGAACGGGACGGTTATCGGGATCGATATCTCCAGAAATGTGCTGAAAATCAATCGATTGAGAAACAGTAAGTACAAGAATCTTCATCGCGTGCAGGGGATGGTTCAGTCGCTGCCTTTCGGTGACGAGACCTTCGACGCGGTATTCTGCACCTGCGGTATGGACACCATCGATGGACCTGAGATTGCGATCTCTGAGGCACTCAGGGTTCTTAAAAAGAGCGGTACGATCAGTCTTCTCCACTTGAAGAGTAACAAAGGTCCTGTCGACGTTTTTAACTTTTTAAGCAGGTTTTATGCATGGGTCTGGCGTGCCGAGGGTGCCGACCTGCTCCCATACATGCAGCAGCAGGACATCGAGATGCAGGTGTACAAGGATTTCCAGATCGCAGAGGCGATCATTGCGAAGAAGTTGTGAATAGTTTGTACATGATGAGTATAACCAGCAGCAGGATAGCTGAGGCTATGCCGACGTACCCGGGCACCATATCAAAGAGCTTTAGGATTACGAGAATGAATGCGAGCGCGGCAACCACTTTCACTGCCGGATGGGTGGATATCTGCGACACTTCCCGGTATCCCGCCCCCTCTCCCGGAACTGCGAGACCCGGGGCTGTATCGATCTCCTGATACGGTTCTGCGATCAGGTCGATGTTGAAACCGTCTGTATTCGCGCCGTATCCGGCAGTCACGACGATGCTTCCGTGCCGCTGCGTCCGGATATGCACGATCGCATCCACGACCGTCTTACCGACCGCGGTAAAATCGTTGTGCAGGAACCTGACGCAATCTTCGATCTCGTTGCTGGCGGTCAGATTTATCTGTGTTGGCGCGCCATAGTTGCTGATCTCAATCGGAAATTTAACGTCCCTGCTGCGGGGCAGCACCAACTCAACGTGTTTGGTCTCGAATTCGATGGAATTGAATCGGGTTCGATTCAGGATGATCTGCTG
>JAUWCK010000182.1 GCA_030609345.1 Methanosarcinales archaeon
TGACGACAGTATCAGCGTCCCTGTCCGAGATCCCTACAATCCCGCTGGAGACCGCGCCCAAAAAAGTGCCAGCAGAATTGATACCGCTTGCAGGCTCGCTCCTTGTGGCAGCGATCATCTTAATCGCGATTCGCGCCGTAACCAGAACACGTAAGAAAAAGGGTGGATAATGGATAACAAGAGACTTCGCTCGGGAAGTTCGGATGCTATAGAAAGGATTATCACTCCATGCGCCATACTAACCAAACACCAGGTGGAACAATGTCTTTCAGAAGTTTTATAGACCAGTTGAAGACCGACGGCAACTTAATCGAGATTCAGGAGCCAGTATCCCCGGAATATGATGCCGCAAGGATCGCGGGAAACGAGAAACCACATCTCTTCCACAGCATAAACGGTTGCCGTGTCGCCGTGAATCTCCTCTCATCAAGAGTTGCTCTCTGCACTGCACTCGGTATCAGCAGGGAATATATGGCAGGACATCTCGCATCCGTCGAACCAGACGGGGAGATAAGACTTGTGGCAGACTCTCCAACAACAGAGATCAGGAGCAAGCCAGATCTGTCAAAACTACCGGTTCTCACCTACTTCAAAAACGATCCTGCCCCTTACATCACAGCAGGCGTCCTCGTGACCGAGATGGACGGGATAATGAATGCATCCATCCACCGGATGATGGTTATCGGGAAGGATAAACTCGCAGCTCGCCTTGTTGCACCGAGGCACACATACCTCATGCGCAAGAAGGCACTGGAGCGTGGAAAGACTCTCTCTGTCGCAATAGCGATCGGGCTTGACCCGGCAGTCCTATTCGCAATCTGCACACGCGTACCCGAGGGGACCGAGTTTCGTTACGCATCCGCACTCCTCGGAAAGCCGCTTGAGGTCTTCGAGTGCGACAACGGCATCCGGGTGCCGCACTGCGAGATCGTGCTTGAGGGATACATCGGGGAAGAGACTGCCGAGGAAGGACCGTTTGTGGACATCACAGGGACGTATGACCGGGTGCGAAGCGAGCCAGTGATCCACCTCACCAGGATGATCCACAGGGCGGATCCGATCTACCATGCGATCATACCGTCCGGCAGCGAGCACAAACTGCTGATGGGGGTTCCGTATGAGCCGAAAATATTAAGCGCTGTAAACGGAGTTTCCGATGCAAGAAATGTCGTGCTGACGAAAGGCGGATGCTGCTATTTCGATGCGGTGGTGCAGATTAAGAAGCAGACCGAGGGCGATTCCAAGAATGCGATGCTTGCAGCGTTTGCAGCGCATCCGAGTCTCAAGAACGTGGTGGTGGTCGATCCTGACATCAACATCTATGACCCAAGCGATGTCGAGTTTGCGATCGCAACAAGGGTGCTCGGCGATCGGGATGTACTGATGATCACGAATGTACGCGGCAGTTCACTCGATCCGATCTCTGCTCCGGATGGCACGACCACGAAGATCGGTATCGATGCGACGATGCCACTTGGTGCAGAGGAGGAGTTTGTGCGGGTTTTGGAGTGATTGTCTGATGATATGGTGATGCGGTCTGGACCGCGAACCAGTGAGAACCGAGAGCCCCACAACTACTTCTGATTTATCAATTTTTGATCGCCTTCCTCAATCATTTCTCGTATCGCAAGTAAATTCATCCTCGACTGTGGTCTTAATTCCTTGTTCACGGAATCCACAAAAATAATATTTTTCCCGACCAAAAACTTGATTTCATCGCTTAGATATCTGTATCCAACCTTCGCATTCCCGATAAATTCTGAAAGCACGCCCATTACCGCGTCAAACATCTCCTTATCCCTCGCTTCCAGCGAATACACGATCTCTTCTATCTGCCCCTTTCTTATCTTGAGCATCTCCTCTGCCTTTCCTTTTCGATCGTCTTTTGCATTCACAAGCTCAACTAAGCATATCGGCTTTCCACCACAGCAGTTCCATGCAACCACCTTCTCATCACCAGTAAAACCATGATCCTCCAGAAATGCAGCAGTCGTTTCCTCGTCGAAATCATCCACCAACAGATACCTGCATCGCCCCTCAAGCATCGCCTCACTATAAACCTGCTCGATGAAAAGCGAGTCAGACGAAACCGCAAAGACGTGGCAGAGATGCAACTCCTTTGTCAGTCGGATAAAAAAGTTGAATAATTTATACATCAGCAGCCCGTTGATCTTCAAATCCCCGATCACCTGCAATTCATCAATAATCAAGATCGGTGTACGCTTCTTTGATATTTCCACAAAGAACCGTTCAATGTATCTGAACATATCTTTGCTTTTATCCTTTTTTTCAAATATCTGTTCAAACAGATTAATTGGTATTGGAATTCCACTAACTGCCCCCAGATCCTTTAATATCGATTTCGCATACTCGGCGACATTATCAACCCCACCCCCTTCGTCGATCTCGAATAGGACGTTTAAGAAATCTTCATAGTCCGTGATGAACCTCCCACGCAGATTAACGTAGAACGGCGCATACTCGTCTGGCAGTTCTTCAATCAGGTGGCTGATCATCGTGGTCTTGCCGCTGTTGATCGGTCCGTAGACGAAGGTGATCAGAGACGGCTCTGCGTCCAGTATCGCCTGTATCTCTTTGATTTCTCTTTCGCGGTCGTGGAATGCGATTCTTTTCATCTTCTTTTCCTCCATAGATATACTGCCAACAGCCCCATAACTGCGACCATCACCCCAAAGCCCGGCACCATGAGCTCCCGCGTTTTGAATTCAGAATCCGAGGAACGAGTATCCTGCTCAACTATCAGAGTGAGCGTATCGTACCGTGTCGGGGACTTTGGGCTGCCCCTGAACTGGTAGTACACCTCGCTTTCGATCTCGTGCGTTCCGACCTCGTTGCCTGTGAGGCGCACCTCGATTGACCGCACATTGTCGCCGGATTCGATGGTCTGGGTGCAGGTGTAGATTCCGGATCCGGCTTTCGCGAATGAACTGCTGGTAACTGAGACGCCAGATGGCGGCTTTAAGATCAACTGGACTGTCATCGGGGGGTTTCCGATCGGGTTGACCGCGGATAGCGTGAAGATGGCGTCCTCGCCTTTGTTGATCATGGTTCTTGTGGTTCCGAAATAGACGCTTGGTCCGGTTCGCTCGACTGTTATCTGGAGTTCTTCAAAGCCTGAGTTTGATTTTGAATCGGTTGCTTCGACCCGGATTGTGTGCTTGCCCATTGTGAGGGAGTTTGTTGTTATGGTGTGTGTTCCGGCTTGATTTTGGGATTCGAGCATCGCTCCATCGAGCAGTATCTTTACTGAGGCGACTCCGCTGGGGTCGTTTGCGCCGTAGGTTATTGTTACTTTTTCGCCTTCTTCGAGGAGTCCGTTGTTGTTCTGGTCGATGATGGCTGGCTTATCGATGCGTATCGCAGGTGGTGAGACGTCCGCAGCGGTCAGGTGTGCGGTTATCGA
>JAUWCK010000195.1 GCA_030609345.1 Methanosarcinales archaeon
GACGTAACCAGTGATGGAACTGTTTTGCAAATTCGTCGAGCGCGCCGGATTCCCCATACTCTGCCCCTCCCGAAGTCTCATCGATCGCAGAAAGTATCTTCATCTTATGCCCGTCGTCGCCTTCCCCGGTCTCCGCATCGCCCTCTTCTATCAGTTCAAGCAACTCCGACTCCAGCGGTTGCTCTGTCAAAACCGGAGGGTCGCTCATCGACGGTAGTTTGAGCCCCTCTGTTTCTTCATCTGCCCCCTCATTCCGGGCGGCTGACCCCACTTCGCCACCTTTCAGTTCCATATTCTTATCGGTATTATTTGACGATTATAGTTCCTTTCATGTGAGAGAAATACTTGCACCCGTAATGGTACGTTCCGGTTGAGTTGAATGTGTAAGTGAACTCGGAGTTAAACGGGATCTCAGCAGGCTGCCACAGACCGTCATCGCTCGTCAGGATATACGTCCCCTGTTTAGATGTGTCTTCATTGATCCAGACGACGCTATCGTTTCGCGCAATCGTGCAGTTGATCGGATCGAATTCGAATTTCTGCGTGATATACGGGTTGATTACAACTGTGTGTATCTCTGGTAGACGCGCCGGAGTTACCGGGGTCCCTAACGGAGTTGGTTCTGTGGTGGGCGTCGGTACGGCAGGGGGCGCAACGGTCGGCGCGGCAGTGGGTTCTGTCTCAGGGACTTGTTTGGTGGGCGTTTCCTCTGCAACAACACCCTCACCGTCGTTGGTTGGTATCAATCCCGGAACGAATACTACCGCCAGCAGAGCAAGGATAAGTAATGCCAGCGCAGCCACAACGAGCAATCCCCTGGAACCGCCGCCACACCACTCATTAAACTCATCCCAGCTATCCAAAATTTTAACGTGCATCTCTGATGCAAATCCCATTATGATACGCCTCTTATCTCGTTTCCACCAAATTTACGGTTGATTATCGTATACACATATACGTCACTCCTCTTATTATAATGAACCCAAGCCATATTAATCTTGCCGGATGATGTGTGTCGTATGTGTCCGATGAGTCCGATGAAATCCGTTGTCATAGACCGCCAGATGATGTATGATGGCTCGCAGATCGATCCGCTGTGGGCTTACGAACATCTGGACGTGCGCGGCGATTCGGTCATCGTATTCCGTGGCGCGATGGATGTGGTGCGTATCAAAGACATCGAGGATGAGAAGGACGGAAAAGCGATACGAGGAGACTCTCTGATCCATCTCATCGTCGAACGGTTCGACTCGCCTGCAAACATGCGGCACGCATACTATCTCCAGCGGATCCTGATCGTCTGCGTCCAGGATGTCTTGAGAAACCTCGGCGTCACCGCAGAGAGGAGCGGGGACGACCTCTTCGTGGACGGTGGGAAACTGACCGTGAGCATCGCAACAGCAGGAATCTCGTCAGAGAAGATCCACTGCGGCATCAACCTGACCGGCAGGGGCACGCCCGCGGAAGCGAATGCGGTCGGGCTATCCGAACTCGGGATCGACCCGGACTCGTGGAAGGAGATTGGAAAGGAGATTGCAGATCGGTTCGTCTCTGAGATCAAGGATATCGAGTCAGATATCTGCAAAACAAGACCTTTGACCTGATCGGGGGACGATCGCTGGAACATGCTCGGGTACCCTATGGTAGGAACCACAAGATTACACAGTCTGCGAAGCAGCGGCGCAGCCATCTCCACAAGATTTCTGTGTTAATCTTGTGTAATCTCGTGGTTTTATATGTAGATATCCATACGATATTGAGCATGTTCCGATCACCGGATAATCACGGGGTAATAATCATTACCGCCGCTCCGATTGCGATTGCCTGAATTATCAGGTTGAAAACCCGGTTATCAGACCTTATCTTCCCGCCGATTACCGGGAATCTCACCCGCTTTCTACTAAATGGCATCCAGAGCGGCACACCGTTTGGGGTCAGCGAATCGAGCACCAGATGCAGGATCACAGCGAGCGAGGCAAGTGAAGCGTAAAACGGCGTGGATGCAGATTTCCCAAGCGCGAGCACGAGCGCGCCTGAAAAGAGAGCGAACACGAGTGTATGCGTGATCTCACGGTGCTCAAGTGTTGGGACGTAGACATCGAAGTCGCTTATGATCGACCACGTCACTGCCCAGCAGAGGATGCAGAGCGTGCTATGCGATGTGTAGTGAAGTGCAAGCGATGCGAGCAGTATCCCAGATGCGGCATGGGTCAGTTGTTTCATGGCAGGTATCACTTCTTTAAGAATCTACAGGCGGCTTTAATTAACCCATCCTTGCGCGGATTGACAGAGCGATCAATTGATAACCGTTACAGGAACACCAGTTAATCATGATAGCGATAATCGACTATGAGATGGGAAACTTACGAAGCATCCACAACGCCCTTACGAAGGTTGGCGGAGATCCGGTCATCGTATCGGATAGCAGAGACCTCTCAGACGCTGATGGTATTGTCATTCCGGGTGTCGGATCGTTTGGCGATGCTATGCACAACTTAACTCCGTTTGCAGACAGATTATTCGATTCGGTAGACTCGGGCACACCCATGCTTGGAATCTGTATCGGGATGCAGGTTCTCTTCGATAGGAGCGAGGAGAGCGATAGTGCGGGATTCGGGCTGCTCAAAGGAGACGTCGTCCGCCTGCCAGAGGGGGTCAAAATCCCGCAGATGGGGTGGAACGAACTTACGATACACCGCGACACCGACCTCCTTGCAGGGATCGATGACGGCGATTTCTTTTATTTCGTGCATTCGTATTACTGTGTTCCCGAGGACTCAGGGATAATCGCCGCAACGACCGATTACGGCGTGGATCTGGCTTGCGTTGTCTCGAAGGAGAATGTTTATGCAGTCCAGTTCCATCCTGAGAAATCGAGCAAGAAAGGACTTCGACTCCTTGAAAACTTCGTGGAGATGACCAAATGTTAGCAAAAAGAATCATCCCGTGCCTCGACTGCGATCTCGGGGTTCCGCACGGCAGGGTTGTGAAAGGCGTCCAGTTCAAGCAGATCAGGTACGCAGGCGTCCCGTGGGAACTTGCCGAAGAGTATGACCGGCAGGGCGCGGATGAACTGATCTTCCTTGACATCACCGCATCGCACGAGAGAAGGGAGACGATGGCGAAGGTGATTGAGAAGACGTCTGAAAACGTGTTTATGCCGCTTACAGTCGGCGGCGGTATCGGGAGTCTCTCGGATGCCAGAACCGCGTTTAATTCAGGGGCAGACAAGGTCTCGATCAACACCGCAGCACTCAAAAACCCT
>JAUWCK010000212.1 GCA_030609345.1 Methanosarcinales archaeon
ATGTGGATCGGGCGGCTTGAGATCATCCCCGCGGTCTTTTTGCTGCGAACGCTTCTCGTGCGGGAGATTACGTAAGATTGCGTGCAGAACACCGTCTACATCCGCCTGTTGCCAGATAACCACCCAAACACCCGATGCAAAAACAAAAGAATCCTGTACTTGATCGGCAGCGCCTTTGACATAATCTTCCGTCCGGATAGCGCATCCCTGAAAAATCGCAGTTTATCCCTGCTCCCGATCAGATCCCGAAAGGTCTCGTGATCCATAAAAAACGCAAGCGGCTTAACCCCGAAATGTCTCTTCACGCTACCAGCGATCTGATGGTACTCCCGCCGCCAATCCACGACCGATCTGGCTCCTGGCTTTATCGCATCGAGTGTTGTTATCAAGTTGATCGTGCCGCCCTCGATTCCGATGATCCAGTTCGTCCAGATATCATTCCCGCTGAAGATTGTAAGCATGACAAGCGCGTCATCAGGTGCGGAAGATAGGATCTTCTTAACCGTTTTATACTCAAGATCAGAAAGCCAGTTTGAGCCGCCTGGGTACTGGCAGATCCCGGTCCCGATCTCGGAGGATATGGCGTCTTTTAGCGAGAACAACTGCTTGATATAATTGGCGTCGAAGTCAACAGTACTCTCAAATCTGGTGAATATACGCCGTATCGCAGGATATGATATAGCATAGACCTTATCCACACCTTCTTCGTGGTGCATCGCTTTGATAACGTCTTTCAGTCGCCGATCATCCGCAAATCGATCCTTGAGTTCAGGTCTTGCCCCCTGCCCGGTCTGCACGATCTTCAGTGGCACACCGGAATCGTGAATGATGATAATCGCAGTCTCTGGCTTGCCCCTGTGAAATAGGGCATGGTATAGGTTGTTCCACTGCTCAACACCCCAGTCCAAGATTCTGATATTCTCACCGATCATGACAAGCGACCTCAAGAATCCGGACTGTGTATGCAGGAATCCTGATCATCGGACCAACCATCTCTTCGCTATCAGGATCAAGGTATGTCCCGCCGATATCAACATCTTTCTCACCAATCCCTGTGTTTGCAACGAATAGAATCTCTTTGCCATCTGCTCCGTCTGCTGTATGCACTGCTGCATCGATCTGTGGATCGGTACACGGAATCACGCGCTGCATACCTCCAGCGGCTGCGATCCGATCGATGATTCTGGTCACTCCTGCCGGGACATCTTCTGTAATCCTTGGAAAGAGGAATCCGAAGTGGATGATGCTACCGCTCCCGATTTTCTGCTGGTAGATGATTGTTCCCGGGTCAGCGGTCAGAACAGGAACGGCATCGGTTGTGCCACCGGTTGCGCCGGTATCAAATATGTCTGCATCTTTCAGTTTGATACCCTCCACCATCACCTCGTTCATTCGTCCGTCAGGTTTTGGTAGATATTCTCCGATAATTCCAAATTCTTTGATATGTTCGTCGAATTCAGGAACCCTTGGTCCTATAACAAGACATCCACCACCCTTTACATAGTTGATTAATTTATCCTGAACGTCTCTGCTCATGAAATCAAATGCAGGCACTGCCACCACCCTGTACTCGGAAAGCCACTCCAGTGGAAGTTGGGTATCCCCGATAGTAACAGCGTACTTCGCAGCACCGAATCCATAGTACAGCGCATCCCACTGCCGCCCATATTCGAGCTGGATTACGTCATCAAATCCAAGATCGTCCTCGCTGACATAGTATTCAGGCGTGATGCCGCCAAGAATCGGTATCGGCGTGAGAAGCGATGATGCAAGTTCGAGACGGGCACAATCACGGTTTATCAACAGGATTCCTTCGCATTGTATCCTCAGTTTCTGATAATTCATCCGTTTGATGATCCGGTTAAACCTCTGGTAGAACCGAAATCGATCTTTTCTGACTCCTCCGAATCGGTCGATCGGGCTTCCAACCCATCGTTCACGCTCGACTAACATGTAAAAATTGATTCCTGAAAAACCATGCATGAGCGCGGCATAAGTTGTGAATCTGGCGTCATCGAGTATGATCGGTTTGACCGGGATCGGGAGCGCGACGAATCCCGATGCAAACTCTGTTATGAACGGCACGCGACTCGTGCCACTGAGATACTGGACGCACCGTTTTACCTTGTGATACTCCTCTTTGTAGTAGTAGAGGTCAAAACCGACCGCATCAACAATCTCTTCCATCTTAATCTGGTTGTATGGCGGTTTTATGCACATCCCTGGCAGATTATGGTACATGAACGTGGCAACGCCGCGCTCCTTTAACATATCACTGATACGTGCAAGCCCGTGCTGTAGATAATATTCCTTGTACTCGATCCAGTCCAGATAATATGGAAGATCACTTTGATGCCTTGCATTGAAATTGCGGGGCGGTGGCACTTCATCAAACGAATCATAATCTGTTCCATACACGCTGTTTAACCGCTCGATGTCATGGTATTTTTCGTTTAAGAACCCGAGATACAGAAGAATAGCGCCTTCTGAGTAGTCGTGGTCATACGGCTGGGTGCGCAGGAAGAAGGACATCTCGTTGTCTGCCTGAACAGCGATTACGCAGCCGTGCGGATGGAGATGATCTCTTATGATCGGGCAGACACGATCAAAATATATACCAACTTCCCGGTAAAATTTTTCCGATGCATAACTCGGTACAGGAAACATCCTTGGAGGCGATGGGAATGTCACTCGTGTGCCGTCGGCAGTGATCGATTGGACCAGGGGATCCTCCAGAACCCGCTTTGGAAACCCGAAATATGTGATCTCGGAGTTGACATGCGGACCCGGACGCAGCAGCACACGCAGATCCTTACCCTCACAGAGTGTTAAGAATGCGTCCAGGTCATAATCAGGGTTGATCTCGCCAAAATCAAACTCTCCGGGGGAGATTTCATGAACACCCCATGGTATGTAGGTGCAGATGACTGAAAAACCCATCTCACGGACTCGATCGAGGATCTCCCCCCATCGCAAGCGTTCGAGCCGCCAGTAATGGACACTACCGCTCACAAGAAGCGTTCGTTCATCA
>JAUWCK010000136.1 GCA_030609345.1 Methanosarcinales archaeon
GATCATCCCACATATTACAAACGAGATCAAGGAACAGGTCCGGACGGTGGCAGAGGCAAGCGGGGCAGATATCTGCTTGATCGAGATCGGCGGCACGGTTGGTGACATCGAGTCCATGCCGTTTCTCGAAGCAGCAAGGCAGATGCAGCGGGAGGAGTCACCCCGCGATCTCGCGCTCGTGCATGTGACACTCTTTCCGGTCGATGCGCATGGCGAGAAGAAGACCAAACCCACACAGCATTCAGTGAAGGAGCTAAGGGAACTCGGGCTTTATCCGAATATCATCGTTGCCAGGTGTTCATCCATGCTGCAAAGGGAGGCAAAGGAAAAAATCGCTCTCTTCTGCGATGTTCCGACAAATGCGGTCATCAGCGCCCCCGATGCTGAGGATATCTACCATGTTCCGCTGATATTCGAGAAAGAGGGGTTACCAGATTATCTCAGGGAAAAATTCGAACTTAAAAAGAACGGCAGGCAATCCGGATGGCAGGAACTCGTTAAACGAATGAATAATATCAATGAGAGTGGGAAAAAGGTATCCATTGCCGTTGTCGGGAAATATATCAATCTCAGGGATGCTTACACAAGCATCCGGGAATCTCTCAAACACGCGGGGATTGAATGCGGCTGCAAGGTCGATATCGGATGGATCGATTCAGAGAGTCTGGATGGCGACGCAGAGGTTCAGGCAGTCCTCGAGAGGTTTGACGGAATCCTCGTTCCGGGCGGATTTGGCGAGCGCGGGATCGATGGGAAGGTCAGGGCGATCGAATACGCCAGAAAGAACGATGTGCCGTTTCTCGGACTCTGTCTTGGCATGCAGCTTGCAGTAATCGAGTTTGCAAGGGGTGTGCTCGGCTTTGAGGATGCGAACAGTTCGGAGTTTGGCGATACCGCGCATCCTGTGATCGATCTTCTTCCGGAGCAGCACGATGTCACAGATATGGGCGGAAGTATGCGTCTCGGGAACTATGAGGCAGTGCTTGCCCGGGGATCGCTTGCCCACCGGCTGTACGGCAGTCTGAAGATCGTTGAGCGGCACAGACACCGGTACGAGGTGAACCCGGAGTATATCAGTCGTTTTGAGTCACGGGGTATGGTTTTTTCCGGAAAGAACATGAACCGGATGGAGATTGTGGAGATTCCATCACACAGGTTCTTTATCGGGTGCCAATTCCATCCCGAATTCAAATCGAGACCTGAAAAGCCAGCGCCGCTATTCAAGGGGTTTGTCGAGGCTGCGGTGGCACGTCGTTGAATACATTCGTAATCGTAAACCGACTCCCGATGCATTCATGCTGTATTCATGCTCAGCCACCCATTTCACGGGATGGTGATCGCACACGAGCTCACCCCACCCCAAAATAATACATCATCACAGGCAGCAGCAGCACGCCCATCGCATGGCTCTTCTTGACGCCCATGTAGTACGGAAGCATCCCGATCGGCACCGCTGCAAGGAAGATGGCAAGCCCGAAGACGCCATTAAATAAAATCACCATCACGACAAGCCCGATAAGGATCGCCATGCATATTTTCTGGTAATCGAAGCGTGCGAGCACAGAGGGGGCATGATCTCCGATGAATATCGTGGCAGCATAAGCCGCAATCGAAACGAGCACGACAACGATCAGAAAAAGCAGAACCAGATGGAAATCCAGCGTTTCGCCAACCAGATCCCGTACTGCAACCATCGCACCGCTTCTCGGATAACCGATGATAAAGAGCGCGATCAATCCGAAAACAGCATTTGATGTGTTGGTGCCGGAAACCGAGACGATAAATTCCATAGCCCTTGTCTGGTGGTGTTCGAGATCTCCTCTGATCGCCAATCGTGCAAGCACCGTTGCAACACCTGAAGAGACGCCTGGAAGCCACGCAACGATCGCTCCTGCGATGCTGCCGACCGCGATACCGCGCAGCACCCATCGCGACCTGAGATTCAGTGGATGCCGGCGCTGCTCAGGCAGGACTGATTTCGCAAGCACGCTGATCAGGAGCACGGACGCGCCGAAGAGACCGGTCAGCAGCGAAAGAAGAATTGAGGGTGAGCCGAACTGGAAATACGGGTGCATCAGATCTGTATTTCCAAATGCAATCGCTCCGAGAATGCCGGAGAGCAGGAGAACCACAGCCGCGTAGAATTTGTACTTCAGATGCACGAGAGACCCCTGCCCCTCGACGTATCTGCCGGATTCGGTGAGGATCATGAGCAGAACGATCATCAGCAGGATCCAGCCCATATTCGCACGCATAAAGTCGTAATAATGCCCGAAGAATAGAACGAGCGGAGCTGCGATCAGCAACGACACGACGATCGATCCTGCGCTGCCGAGGGCTGACAATCTGATCGCTGCCATCCCCATCCCGTCAAGCAGCATGGCGTGACCCGGCAGCACCGCAAGCGCAGTATCCGCGTCAGGCGCTCCAAGATACACCGAGGGGATGATGTTTAGGAAGGTGTGCGTGATCGAGTTTGCAAGAATCATCGCCGCTATGTGGATATTTGAGAATCCGAGGTCTGCGATGGCAGGCGAGAGCGCAAGCAGGATCAGCGCAAAGTTGTTCGTGTGTATGCCAGGGATGAGCCCTGAGATCAAGCCGAGCGCAAAGCCGATCAGTACCGAGAGTATCAGCAGGTCAAGCATCTGGTAACTGGTTAAGTTCTGGGTGTTCAAAAATGTCTCGTGATGGTGTGAACGCGTTTCGTTGCAGGCAGGCATCATGACACACTACATCGCTGACGTGGCAGTATTCGGGTATATGAGGGGTTTGCAAAGACCGACTGGGGCACAGAGAGACACCACAACGATAAGAGGGACAGAGCGGGAAGATGCAGGACTTTTACACTATGCAGGTGCTGGGGTTCGAGAAGATCAGAGAGGAGTATCTGAAGGCTGTGCCGGTGTTCGGGCTGTAAGTATCGGCAATGCCAGCCATACAGCCACAATCGTTATACAGCACAAGCGAAAGAAGGTGTTGCATTGAGTTATCCCAACAATTGAGCGAACATGAATCCAGATCAAATCAAACAGTATGTCCAGATGCTTGTGCTGGATGGTAGATATTCCATCGAATGGCGGCACATCAAGCAGCGCGGGCATCATATAGAAGAGTATGAGCTCAAGACAGTACTGTTGCATGGCAGACACATGCCTGATCGAGACCACCCCAATCGTTATAATGCATTCGGCACAATACCACCAAATAAGAAGATACGGGTCGTATACACACTTATAGAGCAGCCAGATGGGACGACTGTGGTTGTGATAACAGCATTCGAGGACTGAACCATGAACGAAAAATATCCGATATGCATCCCGGGCGCACCGGTGAGCGTACCGCAGATGACAGAAGATGAGATCAGAGAAGGACTCGTGGCGGCGGGCGCTGTGATTATGAAAGGGTGTGAATGCGGCGGACGTTTCGAGCGGGTTGATGATATCGCGGTCGATACGGTTGTGGATGGTGAGCGGGTTGTTGTCAGGCATCTGCATGGGCTCAGGTGTACAAGGTGCGGGATGGAGGCGTTAAGTCCTGAATCGATGCGCACGGTTGAGAGGTGGATGCGTGAGAAACGGTCAGGTGTCAGATACAAGCGTCCGGTACGTGTGCCGGAGCAGGGCATACCGGTTTGAACGATATCATGCGGCATTATTATGTGGGGGATGAGGGCGACCGATAAGCAGATCGAATTAGATGGCGAACTGTCAAAAGAATTCGAGGATGCTGAATTGGTCAAGGGTCATGTGGTCTCTGTACGTGCCGCAGCATCGGAGCATGAGCGGAGCTGCGATCAGCAATGACACGATGATCGATCCTGCGATATGCCTACCATGTTGTCAACGTTTAAGTGTTTCAAAGTATATCAAACCCGTAGATGGTCGATTTATTCTTGATCGGGATTTTGATGTTCTGCACGGCGATGTGCATGGCATACGTTGCTGTGATGTGCTTAATCATCTCGTTTCTCATCGATGCGATCTTTAAATGGGAGTTCTGGTCGTTTCTGCTTGCGCTGTTCTTCTTTTTATGGATCGGGGGGGTCGGAGTGTTCATCGTTGGGATATTTATCTGATCGCTGCCATGCCCATCCCGTCAAGCAGCATGGAATGACCCGGCAGCACCGCAAGCGCATTGGCTCTCTGGCATCTTCCGTGACCGTGAACCCGAGCT
>JAUWCK010000093.1 GCA_030609345.1 Methanosarcinales archaeon
GCTACTGTAATAATCACCCTGGTATTTTGCCTCTTGACTATAACTTTGATGCGCCTATCATTAACATCTGCAACATAAATCGGATTTCCCTTTACCCCAAGCCAATTGCGCTTCACGAGTTGGGGATCGATTGCGGAGAAGTCGATACCAGGATACGCAAGCCAGACCGCAGCAAGTCCGATGACCGGCGCGATGATGGCAGGGATGAAACCGTACCCGGTAAACTCAAAAACCCGTCTGAACGAGACAGCTCACCCAAGCATCGTCGAGATTGCATAGAATACCCCGGCATAAAGAAGCCACGAGACAGACATTATGATGACCCCCCCGATAACGCTGGTAGCCACAGAGATGCCTGTAAACGGCACTGCAGTCCCGGAAGGTGAGGGTGTCGTCACACCGTTCACCGCCGCTATATAGATGCCTGTAGCGATGGCTGCCAGAAGCACGATTGCGGCTGGTATCCGCAGGTTCGGGTCTCTTCCTGATAGTTCTGCGAAGAACCGGTCCGGGTTTGTCAGCGGGTTTGCCATGATGATCGCCATCTGATTGATTGCTCTTGCGCGGGTATATGAGTTACTGCGCTGCCCCTGGTTCTGCCGAATCCTCCGGGGAATCGCGGATGAAGAGCTCTTCGATCGTCACGCCAAAGAAGTCAGCGAGTTTGAATGCGAGTTCGAGCGAGGGATTGTACCGCTGCTTCTCGATAGCGTTTATCGTCTGGCGTGTGACGGCGAGATTCTCGGCGAGATTCTCCTGGGTCAGGTCGTGCATCGCCCGGAAGACTTTGACTCTGTTCTTCATGACAGCCCTCGCCTGATATAATAAAAGCGGGATGCACCAAATGTGAACATCCCGACAATGATTACCAGTCCAAGAAGATCGCGGATCTCGAGAAGACCGGGGGAATAGTGAGTTACATACATCAGACTTCCCATAAGTCCTATCACCGCCCAGAACGCATTAGACCCAGCCTTCTTGTTGATTCTTATATGCATCTCATCCGCCGGAATCTCTGTCTTTCGTTTGGTCGCCCAGTAGATCCCAATGAAGATCAGCATCAAGCCAGAGAATGTGATGCCTGCTCCAAGAAACTTGAGACCTGCTACCGTAAAGAGGACGATTCCAAACAGCACAATTGCAGAGCCCCAGATGAAATGGAGTTTACCCCGTTTTAATTCCATTTAACCGCCTCACATCTTCCATCTGTAGTACGCATACCAGACCGATATCGCTGCACTGCGATCTATGACCGCGGGCGGCGGAACCGATGTGAGTTCGGTGCTGCCACACTTAAATAGAAGTCACAATGATCCGATCGTGCTGATCAGCGATTTTAAGTTTCTGATGTCGCATTTCTACCCGTTTCTGGGATATGTTGAGCGATACCGCCCTGAGATGATGTTCATGCCGACAGATCAGGAGAGCGTGGCGCGTCTTGGTTCGCTGATGTCTGCGTGGAAAGGGAATCTCAGGTATCTGGTAGTGTGATTGCGTGGCGCGTTTCTGGCATCTGCTCAGGTACTGATAGTGATTGGATGATGAAAAAATAAAACAGACCCTGAAACCTCAATCAGGGTCCGTGTTCAATCGTGTATGCCATCTATCGGATATTTTAGTATCCGCAGTATCCACCGTATCCGCCTGCTCCAAGTGCCGCAAGGAACGCCGCACCCAGCACCACGATCAACAATACCGCGATTATTCCTATCACTACTATCGGTATGAATATCGCTATCACAGACCTCATAGTCGTGATGTTGTGAACAAAGGTTCCACCAACGATTGCAAGGTAGATCGCATAAAGCCCGGCGATCCAGCCGAGGATCGGTATCCACGAAACCGCTTCCACTGCTGATGCATAAGCCATTATCCGAACCGTGCCTTCATAACTTCCGGACCCGCCAACGATCTTGAAACAGACATAGAGTATCGCTCCGCTGATGAACAGCCCGATGATCCCTACTATTGGCGTGATAATAATATTAGAGAGCGCACTGCCGAACGAGAACGCGCTGCCGGGCCAGAACGATGCCATGGGTAAGAGCGATGATAGGAATGTAAATGCCAATATAGCGACCAACGCCGTCCCGATACCCGCTATTATGTAGTTTACGACCGCGAACTTAAGCGGCGCCTCATATCCACCCGATGTCGGCATCTCCCTGAAGAAGTCACTTGGCGTGGTTATCACTTTCTTCCATGTTCCGATGAACTCGTCTATGAATTCACTCATAGTTAACCTCCTCTGATTTATGATCATCCAGTATGATCACAATTAGTTTGGCGTGTACGCTATATAAATCTTTGCTATAGAATCTATGCACAAAATAGATTGATTCCCCCAACCGAATGATAGAATTTCCAGTGACGCTGAAATGTAATTTGAACCCCGCACACCCGGCAGAACATACAGAGGACATCCTGAGGACGATGTGATCTCGTTACTATTATATGCCACCTGAAACCATAGATCATAGTACGATCGGGATAAATCGAGAGATAGAAGAGGTGCAAAAAAATGTTTCCAGGACTTGGGAAGGGCATGAGCCCACGAAAGATGCAGCAGATGATGAAGCAGATGGGTATCAGCGTCACAGAGATCGAGAACGTGGAAGAGGTAATCATCCGAACCGCGGACTCGGAAATTGTCTTTGATGATGCAGCGGTTTCGATCATGGATGCGGCAGGCACGAAGACCTACCAACTGATGGGCACGCCGCATGAGCGTGCAAGGGAACTTGCGATACCTGATGAGGATGTGCAACTCGTGATCGAGCAGACCGGTGCGAGCGAGGATGCGGCACGCGAAGCACTGGAAGATGCTGGCGGCGATCTCGCTGATGCGATCATGAGGCTGAGTGTGTAAGGGTCAGGATCTACGCCCCATTCCAGTCCATGATCGGTTCTGGCAACCGTCCATGAATGCGCCCGTCTGGTGCAATCCAACTCACCCCCGGCACGGTCGGGAGTTCGCCACGAAGCCGCACGCCAGCGGTGTCGATGAATCGCGCCCCAGACACCTTACCGATGAGTTCTATGTAGGATGTTTATGATATGTCGTAAACTTGAGGCATTACCTGAATCTACAACCGCGGTCACCCGACCATGACATGCTTCACTTCGAGGTAACTTTTGAGACCATGCGTCCCGAGTTCCCTGCCAATCCCGCTCTCGCGATACCCGCCAAACGGCGCATACTTCGGAGCGCCGTGATACATGTTGATCCACACCGTTCCTGCCCTGATACGGCTCGCAACCCGCTTTGCACGAGAAACATCCTCTGACCAGACCGCTCCGGCAAGCCCGTACCTCGTATCGTTCGCGATCTCGATAGCTTCCGCCTCATCGCTGTACGTGAGTACGGACAGCACCGGTCCGAATATCTCTTCCTGTGCGATACGCATTTTAGAGTCCACGCGATCAAATATCGTCGGCTCGACAAAGTAGCCAGTCCTGCCGAGACGTTTTCCACCGGTTACGAGTTCTGCACCATCCTCGATCCCGTATCCGATGTATCTCAAGTCTTTTTCCATCTGCTCAAGACTCGCCACCGGTCCCATGTCAGGATCGTCGAGCCCGTCCCCGATCGCAAGCCGTCTCGTCTCTGCGACCATAAGTTCCATGAACCGGTCGTGGATGCTCTCTGACAAAAGCAGCCTCGAGCCCGCGGTGCACACCTGCCCCGCGTTAAAAAACATCGCGAAGATCGCACCCTTCACCGCATTTCCCATATCTGCGTCATCGAGGATGATGTTTGCAGATTTCCCGCCGCATTCGAGCGTGATCTTCTTAAGGTTCCCTGACGCAAGTCTCATGACTTCTTTTCCGGTCTCAGTCCCGCCAGTAAACGCAACCTTGTCGACCTTTGCATTCCTCGCAAGTTCTGCCCCGACAACGCTTCCCCTTCCTGTGATCACGTTTACCACGCCTTTCGGGCATCCTGCCCTGCCAAATATCTCGCCGAGTTCGAGCGCAGTGAGTGGAGTCTGGCTCGATGGCTTGAGGATGATCGTATTCCCCGCGGCAAGTGCGGGCGCAACCTTCCATGAGGCCATCTTAAGCGGCAGGTTCCACGGGATGATCCCTGCAGCAACGCCGGCTGGCTCGTAGTAGACGGTGCTCTGGGCGCCAAGTTCCTCGACGAGCGGTTCTGTGAAACCCGCGTAGTACTCGAAGAAGTCTGCCACGTCAGGGACGAACCGCGTTGCCCAGCCGATCGGCATTCCGTTATCCAGCGTTTCGAGGCGTGCGAGGCGGTCTACGTCCTTCCGTAGCAGTTCTGCTGTTTTCAGAAGGACTTTCTTTCGGAGTGCATGGTTCTGGCTCCAGTCGGTGTTATCGAACGCGTCACGCGCTGCATCGATCGCTTTTCCGGCGTCTACGCGTTTTCCATTTGCGACGGTTGCTATTCTCTCTTCTGTTGCCGGGTTGGTTACTGAGATTGCGTTTTCAGACTCCGGTTCAGTCCATTCACCGTTGATCCAGAGTTTATATTGTGTCATGATATCAACCCTGACAAGTAACCCTGCGATCTAATTATACAAATAAAAAAAATAAAAAAAGAAGATCACTTCACTTCGATCTTCTTCGCTTCCGAGGGCGCAGTCTTTGTCATCTCGATCCGCAACACGCCATCCGCAAGCGTGGCATCGACCTTGCCCGGGTCCACCTCAGCCGGCAGCGGGATCCTGCGGTAGAATCCGGTGTAGCCACGCTCCCTCCTGATGTATCCCTCGCCTTTCTCTTCCTTCTCTTCCTTCTTCTCAGCCGTGATCTCGAGCATATCGCCACGAACATTCACGGTGACATCTCCCTTGTCAACACCGGGCACATCGGCAGTGACCAGGATCTTATCTTCCGTATCCTGCAAGTCCATGGATGGCGTCACGGCTTCCATCGCCGCCTCGCGAGCTCCTGATGGCAGCAATCTCCCGGGAGCGATCGGTCCGGACTCTCCGAATGCCCTGTTCATCCATTCCTGCATCCTGTGCAGTTCTTCAAATGGGTCTAACAATCTTCTATACATTTTTACCACCTCTAATTTTGGTGTATCCATCATCACTTCTCTGAATCATAAGCCTATCGTTCACAGGGCGCGACATCACAAGACGTGGCAGCCAGATGCCAGGGAGCCATAAACATCTTTACCATGGACGCCAGAAGACACCCCATGACAATCGAGATCACGACACCTTCCCGCCTACATATCACCTTAATCGACCTCAACGCATCGATCGGGCGGGTGGATGGCGGGATCGGGCTGACGATCGAAGAGCCAGGCATCCGCATCACGGCAGACGCGGCAGATGGGATCACCGTCACAGGCAACTTAGAACTGGCAGACCGGATGCGCGAGAGCGCGAGCGC
>JAUWCK010000183.1 GCA_030609345.1 Methanosarcinales archaeon
GAGCATGTTCAAGATATTCTTCGGAAGCATGCCTCGTAACTATCAGGATGCCCTCACGTGCGACAAAGAGGAATATCTGCGTTTCTTCCACCGGATGCTCGGGAAAGGGGTTTTCCTACCTCCATCGCAGTTTGAAACCAATTTCTTAAGCATTGCGCACACGAAAGAGGATATCGATAGGACGATCGATGCTTATGCTGCGAGTCTGAGATGATCATCACATTCGTAACTGGAAACAGTCACAAGGTCGAGGAGGCGGTCGCGATCTGCATGCCACGAGGAATTGAGATCGTGCAGAACGATTGCGGCTATCCTGAACTGCAGGAGGACGATGTTGCGGCAGTTGCTGCGTACGGGGCAGAGAATGCTGCGAATCGGCTGGGCTCTGCTGTGATCGTCGAGGATACCGGATTCTATATCGATGCGCTGCACGGGTTTCCAGGGCCTTATGCCGCGTATGTTCATGACACCATTGGTAACGCGGGCATCTTATCGCTGATGCAAGACATCGGTGACCGGAGAGGTACGTTCAGGTCGGTTATCGGGTACTGCGAGCCAGGGCTGGACGCGGTCACCTTCGAAGGTGCGGTCACCGGAAGAATCGCGTACCAGCCAGAAGGCGAGGGCGGCTTTGGGTACGATCCGATCTTCGAGATCGATGGCGTCACGCTTGCATCGATGGGAGATGCGAAAAATAAGATATCCCACAGGGGGAAATCCTTTGAGAAGTTCGCGGATTGGTTTCTGGGGCGGGAGGGGTTGTAAAGTTCGTTACTTTGTAAATCGTCCTTAAAATTGTTAGTCCCCGAACATCTTCTCAAAGATCGTTACATACTGATCAGGACAGAACTCCTCAGCGACGTTGGTGCACCACACCTTTCCCGCATCCGTGAGCGTGAGCGTGGTCGCTGAATCATCGGATTCCATCAAGCCCCGCTCCAGAAGACCCTCTATCTGCTCTGAAAAGACATCAGTCAATTCCACGCCAAAGAGTCTCTCGAATTCATCCGCGTCAATCGAGATCGAATGGAGGCTCCCAATCATATATCTGCGCATCATCTCATCCTTTGAGAGGCGTGCACACCTGCTGACAGAACTGACCGGATCCCCCAATTCCGGCCCCGTAATCACACTCTCCGTGTACGTGGCAACCCCTCTCGCATTTCCGTACAGGTAACCGCCAAGAAATCCCCATGCAGAGGCTCCGAGCGCAAGGCAGTCGTTGTGCCCGAAGCGCATCTTCGCATAAGCATGTTCTTTTTCCGGCAGCATGAAGTGGACAAGGTTCTGCTGCTGGTATCCCGCGTTCTCAAGCTCCCTTATCGCAAGAAGATACATATCGATCTCGGTTCTGTCATCGGATAACCCGGATACCTTGCCTTTCTCGATTTCTCTGGCAAACGCCGTTCCTCTGGCAACGAATAACGGATTCGTGCTTATGCTCTCAAGCCCCAGTTCCACAGCACGGCGTAAATCCTGCTTCCAATCATCCATGCTCTGCCCGGGCAGGTTATACATCAGGTCGATGTCGATGTTATCGAATCCGATATCCCGTGCGGAACGGATAACAGAGATTACGTTCGAACTCGTATCCTTTAGCGTTAGAACCTCTCGGGAGGCGTCATCGAAGGTCTGAACGCCGAAACTCAACCTGTTAACACCAGTCTCGTAAAGAGCTTTCAGTTTTTCGTGGGATGCGTTGTGGGTAGTCGTTTCCACAGTGATCTCAGCATCGCTCTTGATATGGAATCGTTCCTTCAGCATGAGTACGAGGTCTGCCAGTTGCGCGGTTTCGAGCGATGTCGGAGTTCCGCCTCCGATGTAGACCGACCCAAAGGAACTGGATTTGATGTACTCGGTCTCAGAATATCGTGTTATTTCGGTTTTAAGAGCGTCCAAATATGAATTAGCCCTGTCCTCATCCAGCAAGACTCGATAGAAGCAGCAAAAATTACATAATGAGTCGCAGAAGGGAATGTGGACGTAAAGCGAACTTGCACCCCCCGTACGCTTCCCTTCGGTCAAAAACTTAACCATCTCTCCCCTACCATCCGCATCTCTTCTCATGAGCAGTGGGTATGCACCGAGCGGGCAGAGCATCTCAAAACCTTTTCTCCGGTCATATATATTATATATATTGCGTGTATCGTACATCTGCACATCACCTTCTTATATCTGAATGTGGCGACAATGGTTTTAAGGGTTGTGAAATGAATATATATTTTTATGATTATGTAATAATCAGTTGGATGCATAACAATGTGAAAGACGTGAAGACCGGGGTCAACAGCACTCTTCTGGATGGATGTAAGCTGAACGTATTCCTCAAGCGGATGGAAGCAGGATGGTAAGAAAATTTGGAAAGTGAGGGGGGAGTATATAAAGTCAAAATATATGGGACTATGCAGATGAATCAGTGTCTCCTACCTGCGCACATAGCAAACACACAGCAAGAACGCCCTGCCTGAATGCGAGCGAAGACCGTTAATATCGATGCCTGCAAGAACTGGTACGCATGAACCAGCAGATAGCAGTCGGCGCAGAAGCCGTGATCGAGCGATCCGGTGGCAGGATCATCAAGCGGAGAGTCTCGAAGAACTACCGCATCCCGGAGCTTGATACACGAATCAGGGCAGCGAGAACCAGAAGCGAGGCGAAACTCATATCAGAGGCGCGCAGGTGCGGGGTTCCGACACCGATCATCTACGATGTCGATACAGCCGAGCATACGATTACGATGGAGTTTATCGAGGGTCCGCGGATGAAGGATGTGCTCGATCTGGACATGAGCGAGCGTATCGGCGAACTTGTCGGCAGGTTGCACGGTTGCGGGATCATTCATGGCGATCTCACGACCTCGAATCTCATCCTGCACACTGGCGATGGCGACGATGATGGCGATGACCGGATATATTTCATCGATTTCGGACTCGGGTATTTCGAGAAGAATGTGGAGGCGCAGGGCGTCGATGTGCATGTGCTCTTCCAGACGTTTGTGAGCACGCACGGCAAATCAGGACTTGAAGAGGCGTTCTCTACCGGATACAGGCGGACGTTCTCGGGTGCTGATCAGGTGCTTACACGTGTGCGCGAGATCGAGGCGCGGGGAAGATACCTGTGATTATGCGGTCATGGCACTGTTGATTTTGTTGCGAAAATAGGTTTGAGATTTTCATGCAATCTTAAAACTCTGCGTTCCTGTCGAGTAGAGCCCATAGCACACCTTTTTTTGAGGTAATAGCCCCAAGGTTGCTATGAGCCCCCTCACAGAACCGGACTTGAAGATTTCCCTCATCCGGCTCTTCAGAAGCACATCCTCTACGAGTTCAGGTTGTATAGCGAGTGATATATCTTCGGCTTCGGGAGTGGATTAAATAGGATGAAACGGAGAAACTGAGCCCAGTTGTAGCTTTTCCTCTG
>JAUWCK010000211.1 GCA_030609345.1 Methanosarcinales archaeon
CCTCGCATCCATCGAAACGGCTCTTCACAAGAGCGGGATCGAGAAGCAGTTGGAGGAGAGTGAAGAATGGCTTGCAACAACCCTTATGAGTATCGGTGATGCTGTGATCGCCACCGACGGGGCTGGTTGTGTGAAGTCCATGAACCATGTTGCTGAGAGACTGACCGGATGGAAACAGGAGGATGCTGCCGGAAAGCCCCTGACAGATGTCTTTAAGATCATAAACGGGGAGGCCGGCGAAGAGATCGAGAATCCGGTGATGAGAATACTCAGGGAGGGCGTCGTTGTCGAGCTGACCGATCAAATGATGTTGATGGCAAAGGACGGAGCGAAGATACCGATCGATGATAGTTTTTCACCGATCAAAAATGATAAAGGCGGAATCATCGGCACTGTTCTGGCTTTCCGGGACGTAACCGAGCGGAAAGCCGCGGAGGATGAACGGGAGCGCCTCGTAAAAGAACTTGAAGCAAAGAACTCTGAGATGGAGCGGTTTACCTACACAGTTTCCCACGACTTAAGATCGCCGCTCACCACCATCCAGGGCTTCGCAAACGTGCTCCGCATGGACCTGGAGAAGGGCGAGATCGAGAAGGTAAAAAACAATCTGAAATACATAGAAAATGGGATAATAAAGATGGCGCGGCTCCTTAACGACACGCTGGAACTCTCACGCATCGGTCGCGTTGCGAACCCCTCCGAGGACGTGCCGTTTGGCGAACTCGTGTCAGAAGCACTGGAACAGACATCAGAGCAGGTGAAATCAGGCGGGGTCGAAATCTCGGTATCTGAGGACTTCCCTGCGGTCTATGTGGACCGGATAAAGATCGTTGAGGTGCTGGTAAACTTAATCGAGAACAGCATAAATTACATGGGCGATGAGCCGCATCCGAGGATAGATATCGGCTATCGCACCGATGACGGTGAAACCGTCTTCTTCGTGCGCGATAACGGGATAGGGATCGACCCGGAACTGCATGAGAAGGTGTTTGAGCTATTCTGCAAACTGGACAGGAGCACCAAAGGGACCGGTGCCGGTCTTGCCATCGTGAAACGGATAATCGAGGTGCACGAGGGTCGCATCTGGATAGAGTCAGAGAAGGGGGATGGCTGCAGGGTCTGCGTAACACTGCCCATTGCATCAGATTAGGCGATAAATGCAAAACGCCGAGAGTGAGATTCGAACTCACGGGGTGCAGAGCACCACTGGTTTTCAAGACCAGCGCCGTAGTCCGCTTGGCTATCTCGGCAGCATAAGGACATCGCCCTGCTGGATTATATCACTTTCTCCAAAAATCAGGGATCAGCAGCACAAGCACAGTGAATATCTCGAGTCTGCCGATCCACATGCAGAGAATCAATACCAGTTTTCCGATCGGATGAACGCCACCGAAATGCGCGGCAGGACCGATGATGTTAAATCCCGGTCCCACGTTTCCGAGCGCGGTTGCAGCAGCACTCGTTGCGCTGACGGTATCCATGCCGAGGATGCTCAGGATCAGTGAAGCGACTGCGAATATGAAGAGATAGAGGATGAAGAACGATAATATCGCCTCCATCACGCCCTGTGACACCATCTGCCTTCCGAGCCGGATCGGCAGGATCGCTTTCGGATGCAGCGATCTGAACAACTCGCGATATCCATATCTGATCAGCAGCAGCAGCCGTACAACCTTCATCCCGCCGCCTGTCGATCCGGCACATCCGCCGATGAACATGAGTAGGAACAGCACCATTCTGGCAGCATCGGGCCATGCATCAAAGTCTGCTGTCGCAAAACCGGTGGTCGTGACGATGGCTACCACCTGGAACAGCCCGAGCCGGATCGAATCGAATCCATGAGTGCCCCACAGCATAAGCACGATCAGCAGCGTGGCGCAGAATACGATGCAGGTATACAGTCTGAACTCGGAATCCCGAAAGAGATGCTCTGCCCCACCGCGCAGCACCCAGTAGTGCAGCGCAAAGTTGGCACCCGCAACGAACATGAAGAATATCACGATGTATTCGATCAGGGAACTGTGGAAGAATGCTATACTCTCGGAATGCGGCGAAAATCCGCCTGTCGACATCGTGCTGAAGGTGGTGCAGAGCGCGTCATAAAACGTCATTCTGCTGAGCCAGAGTACAAACACCTCGACAGCAGAAAACCCGATATAAACCGACCAGAGGATCTTTGCGGTCTGGCTGAGTCTCGGTCTCAGTTTATCGCCAATGGGATCCGGCACCTCTGCACGGAACAGATCGCGTCCTGCAACCGCAAGTTTCGGAAGGATCGCAAGGAAGAGCACGATGATCCCCATGCCGCCGAGCCACTGGCTGAAACTGCGCCAGAATAGCAGACTCTTCGAGCAATCCTCAATAGCCGGTAGTATCGTCGAACCAGTGGTGGTGAATCCTGACATCGACTCAAATAGCGCATCCAGCGGGGAGATTCCGCTTAATATGTATGGCAGCGATCCGAACAGCGCTACCGAGAACCAGCCGATAGCTACGATAGCGAAACTCTCTTTTATTGGGAGATCGTCGATTTCATGCGTCTTCAGTCCGGAAACGATTCCAATTATAAATGTTATGACCGCGGAGATCAGGAAAGGGTTATAATTCTCGTTATACCAGAGCGCGACCACAAGCGGAACCAGCATCGTCATCCCGAGAAATCTCAGTACCGCGCCGATTAGATTGATGATAGTATTATAATTCATCTTCGATCAGTTTACTGCCCCGTACCGACGATCCGCACCGTGAGCCTGCGATTCCTTGGACCATCCAGTTCCACGAAAAAGACGCTCTGCCATCTGCCGAGTGCCAGCCCCCCATTCTCGACCGGTATGCATACGTTGTTTCCGAGAACGACCGCCTGCAGGTGCGAACGTGCATTATTGTCGATCCGGTCATGCGCGTACCGCCCCTGCGGAACTATAAGATTTAGTAATTTTAATATATCTTCTTTGAGTCCGGGTTCGTTCTCATTTATGATGATCGCTGTTGTGGTGTGCGGGCTGTATACCATTGTCATGCCAGTCCCGATTCCTGC
>JAUWCK010000117.1 GCA_030609345.1 Methanosarcinales archaeon
GAAGAGAACAGACAACCTCGCAGGAATCCAGTTGGCGATGTCGTCTAACTTTGCAGATGCGAAACCGATCGCAGAGAACCGCTCGTTTCTGTATCCGACCATCGAGTCGAGCGTGTTCACTGCTTTGTACACAAGAGCGCCCGGAAGCCCAAAGACTGCAAAATAGAGTATCGGCGAGAGGATACTGTCCACATAATTCTCAGCGGTCGATTCGATCGCTGCCGATGCGATTTTTGGCTCGTCAAGACCCCCGGCATCCCTGCTTACGAGCGCGATTAAGTCTTTTCTTGCACTCTCGACATCGTTCGCGGAAAGATCCCTGTAGATCAGGTTTGAAGAACTGACGAGCGACCGTATCGAGAACGTCGATTTCAAGAAATACGCCATCAAGACGATGCCGATGAGACTGTGCCGCTCTGCCAGAATGGTTAACAGAACGCCTGTGAGGCAAGCGCACGATACGCATATCAGCACCAGCACAAGTCCGCAGATCCTGTGACACCTCCTATCGGTCCGCTCGCACCACCCCGATATCCTGCGTATCAGCGTGCCGAGCCAGACCACGGGGTGGGCGGCATCTGGCATCTCACCAAATATCAGATCGATTGCAACTGCGAGAACCAGTACCAGTACCGGAACCGGCACCTGAACACCCGGAACATCCATAAATATATTCCACCGTGCCGACATATTAATGTGCCCGCGGATTCGATAAGGTGAACATGAACTTTGTGCATGCGAGTGATTTCCATCTCGGATATGTGCAGTACGGTCTTTCCGAGCGGTTCAAGGACTTTGCACGCGCTTTCGACCGGGTTGTCGATTATACGATCCAGTCGGATGCAGAATTTCTGCTAATTTCCGGAGATCTCTTCCATAAAAGGAATATCAATGCCCCGACGTACATGCAGGCGTTTAAAATCCTTACGAAGCTTGCGGATCGGGAGATTCCGGTGTATGCGATCGAGGGCAACCACGATCTTGCGTATCACAGGGATGTGAACAGCTGGATGCAGATACTCGATGCACAGGGGATGCTGCGGTTGATACGGATCAAGCCGATGGAGCAGATGGGGCAGCATGAGATCAAACTGATGGGGGATTTTGTCGATATAAACGGTGTACGCATCTTTGGCGTCAAATACCTTGGATCACAGACCCGAAATCTGATACCCGAGATTGCAGAGGAGATTAAAGCGATCAATGACCGATGCGGCACGCCGGATTACACGATTCTTATGATGCACTTTGGGATGGAAGGGGTGGTCAGTGCGTCAGGCATAGGGGAGTTATCCTACAATTCCCTCATCCCCCTGCGTGATGCGGTCGATTATCTTGCGCTCGGTCACTATCACATACAATATGATCGCGACGGATGGATATTCAACGGCGGAAGTTGTGAAACGGTATCGATGTCAGAATACAGGAAGCCAAAAGGGTTTTATCATGTTGTGGATGGCAAGCCATCGTTTCAGAAGGCTGCGCCCCGCCACATCGAGCGGTTTGGGATCGATACCAGCGGGATACGGTCGCTTCAGGACCTGTACAGCACAGTCAGATCGGCTCTTGGCGGGGCGGCTCGCATAGATGGAGATACGAAGCCGCTTGTCGATATCTCGCTGCATGGCGATCTCAGGTTTCCGAGAACAGATATATCCGTCGAGAAGATAAAAGAGATCGTTTCCGAGCACCTCGATCCATTATGGGTTAATATAAGGATCATCGATACGAAAGATCCGGCAGGCACCGTCGATGACCGCGATATCTCCAGAGCAGAGATTGAGCGATCCGTTATCGAGGATATGGTCAAGAATACGCAGTATCGCAGGCATCTCACTGATGTCACAGATATGGTGATCGAGGCGAAACAACTCGCGGTCAGCAAGACTGATCCGCAGATCATCCTCGAACACCTGCAAAATTCATATAGCGTGGTTAAAAGCGAAAACAAGGAACAGACCGATCTGCCGTTTGGTAGGGGCGGGGGCAGCAGTGGCGGTAGTGGCGGCGAAGATCGAGGTGGTGGGGCAGATGTGGATTAACTCTGTTGAACTCAGGAACATCAAGTCATATCGTGACGAGGAAGTCCCATTCAGATACGGGGTCAACGGCATCAGCGGCGAAAACGGTGCTGGCAAGACAACGATCCTCGAAAGCATCGGATTTGCGCTCTTCGATCATCTCCCGTACAGCCAGAAGGATTTTCTGCGGAGGGGGGAAAAGGCAGGAGAGGTCAGGGTTCATGTCGTTGCGCCAGATGAACTGGAATATGTGATCGCAAGGTCGGTTAAGGGCGATTACAGGGTAGAATCCCAGGTCGGAAGGCTGGCAGTCGGAAAGGTAGATGTGCAGGACTGGATAGTGGAAAATCTCTTCGGTGGCGCCATAACTTCGGCTGATCTCTCGTCCATATTCGAGAATGCGGTTGGAGTCCCACAGGGGACGTTCACCTCGTCGTTCCTCGCACCTCCGAGGGCGAGAAAAGAGGTATTTGACAGCATCCTCCGGGTGGACGAGTACAGAAAAGCGTTCGATAACTTAAATGATGTCTCAAAAATCGTTAAAACCGAGATCGACGACATGGAAAAGAGGCACCATGAGCTGAAAGGAAGCACCGCAAACTACGCGGGGTTAAAAGAGAGATTCGAGCACGGAAAGATTGCGGTTTCGAGGATAAAGGAAAAGATTGCCGGATTGGAAAGAGAACTTGCGCAGTTGCAACTGAAGAAGGACGATCTCGGCAAGAAGAAGGAACTGATCGATTCTACCCGGAAGGAGATTGAAAAACTCGAAAGAGACGTTGAAGAGTTGGAGAAACACCTCGTCACTGCGAAAAAACAGCTTGAAGAGGCGATTGCTGCGGAGAAGATACTTGAAGAGACCCGAGACCATAAAGAAGAGTATCTTGAGTCTCAGAAGAAATTGGGTGATCTGGAGGGCGAGAAAAAGAAAAGAGACCGTCTCAATGAGCAGAGGCTAAAGCAGGAGGGCAAGATAAAGCAGATGGAATTGGAACTGGAAAAAAAGAAGACGCTCTCAGAAGAACTGGAAAACCGCAGAAAGAAACTATACGAGATTGAGCCACTTGTAAAGGAGCAGAAAGAGCTTGAAAGAGAGATAAAGAGCGTAGAAGAGCAGATGCGGGAGATCGACTCTCTCCAGTCAGATATCCGCTATCTCAAGGAGAAGACGAAACTATTTGAAACTCTGTCAGAAGATCTCCTGCGACTTGAAAGGGAGCGAGAAGAGATTGAGCCGCTTGTAAAGGAGCAGAAAGAGCTTGAAGGTGAGCTAAAGAGAATTGAAGCGCAGATGCGGGAGGTGGACCTGCTTCTGTCGGATATCCGTGACTTCAAGGAGAAGACAGTGCTATTTGAAACTCTGTCAAATGACCTTCAGAGGTTTGAAAGGGAGCGAGAAGAGATTGAACCGCTTGTCAAGGAGGCAGAGGAGCTTGAACGTCAGAAACAGATGATTACCGTCAAAAAATCCGATGTGCAGGATCGGATAAAGAGTATCAGAAAGAACAAGAAGGAGACTGGAGAGACGAACCAGTGCCCGATCATGGAGGGGGTCAAATGCGCAGCAGTCACAAGTTTTTCAGATTATTTCGAGGAAAAACTGAATGTTGGTCAGGAAGAGCTGAGCGGACTGAAGAACGAGCTTGCTGGAATCGAAAATGAGTTAAAAGGACTGAACAATCCTGAGAAACGGATGAATAAGAACAGTTCCGAGATTTCTCGGATAACAGGGCAGCTGTCACTGCTATCAGATGTGAAAGCCGGGTTGCAAGAGCGTAATGCGAAGATGAAAGAGTATAACTCGATCTTCTCTCAAAAGTACTCGCCGTACCTGACAGATGTCCCGGAGGATGCCTTACTTCCTGTTAAGATTGGGAAGACGAGGGAGATTGCGGAAAAGCGGGTAAATGGGCTGAACGATCCAGAGAAACGGATGAATAAGAACAGTTCCAAGATTTCTCGGATAACAGGGCAGCTGTCACTGCTATCAGATGTGAAAGGCGGGTTGCAAGAGCGTAATGCGAAGATGCGGGAGCATGACTCGATCTTCTCTCAAAAGTACTCGTCGTACCTGACAGACGTCCCTCTGGGTGCCTCACTTCCGGTTAAGATTGGGAAGACGAGGGATATGATGGAAAAGCGGGTAAATGAGCTGAACGATCCGGAGAAACGGATGAATAAGAACAGTTCCGAGATTTCCAGGATAACAGGGCAGCTGTCACTGCTATCAGATGTGAAAGGCGGGTTGCAAGAGCGTAATGCGAAGATGCGGGAGCATGACTCGATCTTCTCTCAAAAGTACTCGTCGTACCTGACAGATGTACCGGAGGATACCCCACTTCCTGTTAAGATTGGGAAGACGAAAGAGATGATGGAAAATCGGGTAAATGGTCTGAACGATCCTGATCGGCAGGCATCGAAGATAGAGACGCTGATGGGTGCAGCAAAACAGGAACTGAGCCGGATAAAAACTGAAGATGGAGATCTGGAGCGGGAGAACTCTGTATTATTTGATTTAAAGCTCGGATTATCCGAATTTTCGGATCTCGACAGAAGGGAGGCGGAGATCAGGCAGACGCTGCGCGACTCTGAGCCGCATTACCTGAAATATCTCCAAAATGAGAAGAATGCCGGAAAAGTGACGATGTACCAGAGCAGATGCGAC
>JAUWCK010000239.1 GCA_030609345.1 Methanosarcinales archaeon
TCGTCTTCATAACAAAACCGAGACCGATCACGATGACCACAACAGAGAGGATCACGATTACGAAGATGGTGCGTCTGAAGTCGCTAATCCATTCAGCCGGCATGAACGGCTCCTGCGGAAACATGATAGCACCGAGAATCAGGCAGATCGCGCCGCCGAGCGTCAGTATCCCGAATGTTGGCGTGAGAACCTCTGCTATGAGCAGTATAATCCCGGCTACTATCAATATCACGCCGAATGTGCTGACCGAGAACATTCCCATACCATACAGTGCAAGTATCATCGCTATCGCGCCAACCATCTCAGGAACGTACGTCCCCGGAGCTTTGAGACCGTAGATGATACCATAGATCCCGATTAAGAAGAGTACGAACGCGATCTGGGGGTTGCTCAGTAGGGCGACGATCGATGCTGCAAACCGCGGTTCCTGCGTGATGAAGATCGCACCCTTCGTGTGGAGTGTTACCGATTCTCTGCTCACGTTCACGGTTCTGTTATCGATGGCACTGGCAAGATCGCGTCTGCCGGACGCGACTACATCGATCACGCCCTGCTCCAGCGCTTCTTCAGCTGTCAGTGATAACCCTTTCGTCACGAACTTCTCCGCGACCTCTGTAGATCGGTTCCGGTTCTCCGCGATTCCACGCATCCTGGCTGCGTACGCGTTGATCGTCTTGTTCTCAACCGGTGTTGTGCCTGTTGGCGTTATCGCAATCGGTGTTGCCGCTCCCGTGGCTGTACCGGGCGCCATTGCAGCGATGTGTCCTGAGAGAAGGATGAATGCACCGGCAGAGAACGCACGCTCGCCCTGCGGCACAAACGTGATCACAGGCACCTTCGAACGCTCGATATCTGATACGATCCCCTCCATCGAGTCAACAAGCCCGCCTGGGGTGTTTATTTCGATCAGCACCGCGGCAGCACCGATATCAGTTGCATGATCGATGCCGCGGGCGACCTCCATCTCAGTGCCTGCTGTGATCATGTCGTCCACCTCGATCACATAGATCACTGGCTCTGACGCGCTACATGCCGGCGCCATGATAAGGAGAAGCGCCAGCAGCAGGAGCGTTAGAAGGATTGGGATACGTTTCATCGCAATCCCATTCTTTCTATCCATCTCTTTATTTAATCTCTTTATTGAGTCCGAGTACACTCATAAGCTCTATCGGCAGCGGAATTACAACGGTCGTCGCCTTCTCCTCGGTAGCATCCTTGATCGTCTGGAGCGTCCTGATGTAGAGTGCTCCCGGTTGTTCGTTCAGCACCCTTGCAGCATCCGCAAGTTTGATTGATGCCTGCATCTCTCCTTCTGCGTTGATGATCCGTGCACGCCTGTTCCTCTCTGCCTCTGCCTGCGAAGCCATCGCACGCTGCATCGCCTCAGGCAGTTCGACATCCTTGATCTCAACTGCTGAGACCTTGATCCCCCATGGATCGGTCGACTCATCGATGATCTCCTGCAGCCGCTTGTTGATCTTTTCCCGCTCGGAAAGAACCTCATCAAGTTCCACCTGCCCGATCACACCACGAAGCGTCGTGAGCGCCATCTGCGCGGTTGCGGTCGGATAGTGCTCGACCTGCACCACAGCCTTACTCGGATCCATCACCCGGTAGTAGACAACAGCATTCACCCGTGCGGTCACGTTATCCCTTGTGATGACCTCCTGCGGCGGGATATCGAGCACGACCGTCCTGAGATCGATCTTCTTCATCGTCTCGAGTATCGGGATTATGAAGAAGAGTCCTGGTCCTCTTGCACCGATCAGTCTCCCGAGCCGGAATATCACGCCGCGCTCGTACTCCTGAACGATCTTTACAGCGCTTGCAAGCACAAACAGCGCTACAATCACTACTGGTATCAAATATTGTTCCATAATATCACCCGATTGAAAAATGGCGTTTGCGCCTTATAAGCATTTGTGCGTGATAGCTCACTCGCAAAAACTTTTTGATATATATGAAATACATGAAATTACAATAAAGGAGTACCCATGAAGATTCTGATCATCGGCGGCACAGGCGAACTCGGGCAGTGGTTCACGAGATTCTTCCAGCGCCTCCACCATGCGGTTGCGGTCTGGGGCAAAAGCGGCAAGATCGAGATCGCCGAAGCGTTGGGCGCCCGATATGCCCACGATCTGGATGCCGCGATCCATGAGAGTGATATCGTTGTGATCTCGGTTCCCATCGATGTAACAGAGGATGCGATCGAAGAGATTGCGCCGAAGATGAATCGCGGGAGTCTTCTCATGGATATGACCTCGATAAAGAAGATACCGCTTGCTGCGATGGAGAAGTGTGCACCTGCTGGCGTCGAGGTGATCGGGACGCATCCGATGTTCGGTCCGAGCATCCCTGACATCCGCGGGCAGACTGTGATGATCACGCCGTCAAGCAGATGCGAACGGTGGCTTCCTACCCTGGTCGATCTCTTCGAGGGCGAGGGCGCGAACGTCGAGATCGTTGATGCCGACACGCATGACCGGGTCAT
This sequence comes from Methanosarcinales archaeon, assembly GCA_030609345.1. Next base: position 2,495 of record JAUWCK010000239.1, read on the forward strand.
GGCAGTGGTGCAGGGGCTTACGCATTTCGCATACTTAAGCATCGGATCCACGCTTCGGAGTCTCGACTTCGAGGTTTCCCTGTCGAGAAGGTTCATGAGCCCTGTGTACGAGATCATGCTCGATTTCGTCGGGCGGATACTCGGTCAGAACCCGCACCTGTACGCGATGATCCAGATGAACAATCC
>JAUWCK010000045.1 GCA_030609345.1 Methanosarcinales archaeon
CGCTGTGAACCCGGGCGCACCCTTCTTCGCCGCCCCTGCCGTCGTGCCTTCCGCCGCCGGTGCAGTCGCCTTTGCCGCCGCGGGTCTCTTCGTTGGTACTGGCGTCAGTGTCACGCGCTCGCCCGGCGGCGCAGCCGTTGCATTTGCCGGTGCTTTTGTCGCGGTCACGGTCGGCGTCGGGGTCCCGAACCATCCTGGCGGGTATGTGCCGCCGCCACCGCTGCTGCTGCTGCTGCTGCTGCTGCCGGTCGCCTTTGAACCGACAAGTCCGAAGGTGCAGAGGTGATCCACGTCAGCATAGACGCATGTTCCGGATCTGGTACTGGGCTGCTTCACCCACTCTGTGGCATTGTCGTACTTCCATATCGCAAGGGTGCTTGCATCGATACCCAGAGCAGCGAGCGTTGTAGCGTTGTAGCATATCTCGATGCGGATCGTGCCGTTTCCTGCTGCCAATTCATCGAGGATGTCCTTGCTCACGTTGACGGTGACGCCGCTCACAACCTTGTCACCGGACCCCAGACCGTAGCGTGGCTTGGAGGAATTGACCTCAGATGAGTTTGTGGCGTTTCCAATAGCAGTTATATTGATCCATCCGGTCACGTCATCACCGAAGTCACAGGTTACGTTCACATCGCCGGATGTGACAATAGCCGTCCCATTGGTCACAGTCACATTGGTTGGTTCGGCAGCGTTCACGGTCACATGTACCTCGTTGCTCGTCTTACTGCCGTTACTCACGGTTATGCGGGTTATTCCCACATGCTCTGCCGTGAAGTTCGTGGCAGTATCGTTTATCTCAGTAAGCGATCCGATATATGCATCGCTGATAGCCCATTCAAATAGGAAGTACTCAGATATCTCCGCACCGTCCTGAGCATAACCTCTGGCTATGAAGTCCTGCGACCCATTGATGTCCAACGTCTTCGAGGTCGGCGTCACGTTGATATGGTGAAGTGGTGGCACCCCCATCGGCGCAAAGACGCTGAATGTCGTGATGTTCACACCAACGACATTGCCTGTTGTATCCAGATACCGTCCATTATCCCAGCCGTCTTTGACCCACCCTGTGCCGTTATGCTTCCACACCGTGAGACTCGATTCAACCATGGTGCCAGTGAGATCAGAGTCGGAATAACTGAAGTTTAGATATAACCATGCTCCTGCACTCTGGTTCATGGCGTTGATGAACTTGCTGATGTTGTGCCATCCGGATGAGTCAGCTGCCGGCGAACCCTCGCCCTTGAGCGATACGTCTCCGCCGTATGTGAAGGAGACTGTTGTGCCGTTTAAGGTGTTGTCTGTGAAGGTGTTGGATGGTGAGCCCACGATCCAGATGTCCCAGTCGCTGTTATCCGACGCGGTGTTGCCCGTGAGCGTGTTGTTGCTCGAAGAATGCAGGTAGGTGCCCCGGTGGTTGTTCGATGCGATGTTATCAGAGATGTTGCAGTGATCCACACTGTTGAGGTAAATCCCGGCAAAGTCATCATTTGTCGCCGCGGTCACATTGAACCCTGAGATGTTCACGTAATCTGCGGTCACATCAAAGACGTGATCCGAAGCCGAAGCCGCGGTCACAGTCACCACATCCGCGCCCTCGCCTGCAAGCGTGAGACGCTTGTTCACGAGCACGTTCTCGTCATAGGTACCGTTCCAAACAAACACGCTGTCACCCTCAATCGCATTATCCACTGCTGCCTGTATCGGCGCCGTGTTGTTTGCGTTGAACACGCTGCCGTCACGCCACCAGCCGGTCTCGTTGACACAGATGTCGCCGCAGGTGCAGGGGAATGTTGCTACCATCCTGGCGCGGAGACAGACGTTTTCGCCTCCGTCCGGGCTCGCCATGTCCGTCCACGAACAGCTACTGTTGTGCCTGATAAAGCTTACATTGGCCTGTATAGTCGGACTGACCGTACCTGAAATTTCCGTTTCGACAGGTATAGGGTAACCATAACCCGGCGTGGTCATATTGACGCCAATCGTGAATTGCTGACCCGCATCCATCGGAATCGGAGTGTTCAGTGGTATGGAGTAGTAACCATACTCTTGACAGGTATCGGTTTGATTGGCAAGTTCACTTCCAAAATAACCATCCCAGACATAGATCTCATACTCGGCATTGTTGCTTGTTGTCCAGAAATCGACATGGGTTAAGTTCCCGGACTGGTCTGCGGTAAAGTTGCTTGCCATCCATGCGCCGCTGTCGCCGTAGCCCACGCTACCTACAAAACCAGCCTCATCCCAGTAGAGCAGTTCTTCATCAGGCACGGGGTCTTTATACTTAAGATAGGCTATGCTCCGGACACAACTTGAGTTGTATGCAAGATAGAAGTAGCCGTCATTTCCCCAATCTGTGCCCCAGCTGTTCTTGACGATCCATGCTCCTTCTCCGCTACTTTCTGGGTCCGGATGCGGGACGGAATCGTTCCAGCCTATGATCGACACTAAGTGATTAGCTCCAGAGCATGAATAGTATTCATAGATGAATCCCCATATCTCCTCATTACGCAGCCCAACATCGTCGTAATAGAAAGACATTGTAACAGGTCCGTGATCGTATACCGCAGTCTTTATCGCGTCAAGATCTAACCCGTCATTCGTTACAAGCCGGTATCCATCAACTCTTTTGACAGGTGCACAATCATCACATACACACGACCCATCACAGTTCAAAGCCGTGGTGTTGTAAGGATTGCATGATTCCAGAACCGAACCTTTCTTGATGAAAGCCTCGGCGGCAAGCCAGCCCCATCCACCACCCCTACAGGGGTCGTCAGCGCCGTCATACAGATATATCCATGAACGGTCAACGCACAAGGCTATGCTCTGCTCGGAGAAATTGTACTCTGTACTCTCATTTATCAGAACTGCTGATTCCAGTACCGATGTGGTTCCGAAGGTCCAGCAGGTGCCGCAAGTACTCTGGTTTTTGATCGGGGTCACGTTGCCGGAATCTCTCCAGTCGAAACTGCTGGGAAGCTCACCTGGCGCCTGAATCCTCTTAACCGGGATCTCGTCCAGATGGCTCAAGTCTATGGGTGGGGGAATGTAGCCGTAAGTGTAGCCGATGGACGTCCTGAGCGGATTCGCATGGTAAGTCACAAAATCCGGATTCAGTGGAGCCGATTGGAGTTCTTCAGCCACATTAAACTCAGAGATGTTTACGTAATCCGCGCTCGCAGTAGCGGTCGTCGCCATCCCGACCGCCACAAGTACCATCGCGGTTATCAGTATGTGATTTATCCGTTTCATGTCTTATAATCCTCTTTTAGTATATTATTAATTAAATATGGTTATCTATCAGTAATAGTGACTATACACTCCCATCCATCGTCCGCAAAGCAGCAGAAGAGAATATATGCCGGAAGTAAAGCCGTGACCGGTTGCAGATACAAGCAATCCCACGATCCTGTATGGCGATACCGAACAGTCTGACGTTCCGCGGCGTTGTATGTGCGATTGCCTGCGCCTTCGTGTACTGTTTTTGCTTCCACACCAGATCTCCATCGAGATGTTCTTACGCGTTCGCACCACAAGCGGTAGTTCGCGATAAAGTTGTTGCCGGGTTTTTAAACCCACACTCTTATGTTCGTCGGTCGATACGCTCCTGCCATGTTAGGAGCTGTCAATAGTATAATACCCCTTCTGCTGCCTTTTCCTGTTGCCTCCGTCTTCCTATCTTCTGGCGTCAAGACCCTCATGGTCGTGGACAGTATCACGTCGCACAACCCGTACCCACCAGTCGATTACATCGTTATTCGCGTATGATTTATAATAAAGGTTGTGATGAGCGGTAGCAGTAACGGCTCTGCTCGGCTGCTGCCGCCGAAAAAAGAAAGATAGTGAATGGACGAATGTCCGCAGGCATCCTTGATCCGGACACCACGCGGTGACAGCACATAGTCGTCCGCAAGAGTTATATATTACCGAACACAGCACACAACCAGATTACTCAGTCGGAGAATAATATCATGAAACTACCTGTGGTCGAACTGCCGGACATTCAGGCAACCCGTCCTGCAATCCCGATTAACCTGACGCGCGTCGGCGTGACCGATGTCAAGAAACTGATCGAGATTGCGCGTGAGGGTAAGCGCCCGATCGTGCTCATCGCACGGTTCAACATCTTCGTGGACCTGCCGCCTGACCGCAAGGGTGCGAACCTTTCAAGGAACTTTGAGACGATCGATGAGGTTCTGGAGGAGGCGGTCGAGGCGCCGGTGTACGAGATAGAGGAGCTCTGTGGAGTTGTCGCACGCCGCCTCCTGACCAAGCACGAGTACGCGTCCCGCGCCGAGGTGCAGATGAACAGCGAATATGTGGTCAAGCGGGTGACTCCTGTGACACAGATGCACTGCCAGGGCGTGGCTAACATCTTCGCAGAGGCGATCGCCACACGATCCGGCAACGACGGCGATATCACGGTTCGGAAACTCGTTGGCACAGAGGTTCTCGGGATGACCGCATGTCCGTGTGCGCAGGAGATCATGCATGACCGCGCCAGACAGGAGTTGTGCGATCTCGGAGTTCCTGATGCCACGATTGCGCAGTTCTTGAGCAGGGTTCCGATGGCGACCCATAACCAGCGCGGACGCGGAACCATCTCCATCGAGGTGCATGACGGATATGATGTCTCGATTGAGAAACTGATCGACATCACCGAGAACTCAATGAGTTCTAAGATATTCGAACTGCTCAAGCGATCTGACGAGGCGTCAGTAGTCGATACCGCACACCGGAACCCGAAGTTTGTTGAGGACTGTGTCCGGACGATGGCTCATTCGATCGTGAAGGAGTTTCCGTATCTGCCAGACGACTCCATGATCTCGATCAAGCAGATCAATGAGGAGAGTATCCACCAGCACAATGCCTGCGCCGAGCGGTCTGCCACACTCGGGGAACTGCGGACCGAACTGGCTGGAGTGATGCCGCTCCTGGACCAGGGCGCCTGAATCTGAATATCAGCCGTTCTTGGGCCGGGTCACGGCGACAGTGGAGGCGTCAGGAGTCCCGCTGTCTCAGGAAGACCGAACATCAGGTTCATGTTCTGGATCGCCTGCCCTGACGCACCTTTCACGAGGTTGTCGATCGCGGAGACCACGACAACGCGTCGCCCCCCGCAGGCAATCCCGATGTCGCAGAAGTTTGAGCCGCGCACATCCGAAAGATTAGGTATACTGTCCCGCACCCGCACAAACGGTTTATCCCGGTAGAACTCATTATACAGTCCCAGTACCGCGTCATAATCCTGCTCTTTGTGCAGGATGAGATGTGCGGTTGTCAGAATCCCGCGAATGGTAGGAACGACATGCGGCGTGAAATAAATGTTATTAAGCGAGCGATCCAGCCGGCTCAACTCCTGAACGATCTCTGGCAGATGCCTGTGCGTGGTGATGTTGTAAGCACGGACGTTCTCTGCGAGATTTGGGTAATGCGAGATGGCTGATGGATCTGCGCCTGCCCCGGATACCCCCGATTTGGAATCGAAGATCGCATACTCAATCGATCCTTCGCTTGCAAGCGGTGCTGCCGAAAGTATCGCACCTGTCGGGTAGCATCCCGGATTTGCGACGAGATCCGCTTCTGCGATTCCCCCGTGCAGTTCAGGAAGACCAAAGACCGCACCTCCATCTCTCGGATCGGTGTGCGGACGCTTGTACGTGTCTTCGAAGACCTGCTGCGGCAGCCTGTAATCCGCGCTCAGATCGATGACGCGCGTACCGCCTGCGAGGAGTTCCGGGACGATATCCATCGCAGCGCCGTGCGGTACTGCCGTGAACACGACTTCGCACGCAGAAGCGATCTCCGATGGCGCGGGTCTGGCGAAAGCCAGATCGGTTAGCCCTGCGAGGTGCCTGTGAACGTCTGTCGCAGGAGTGCCTGCGAGCCGCCTCGATGTCACGGTTCTGATCCTTGCTTCCGGGTGCTGCAGGAGCAGCCTGATCAGTTCCCCGCCTGTGTATCCTGAGCCGCCGATGATTCCAATATCGATCATGGGTACTTTAGTGGCGGACAGATCAAAAAGATTTTTCGGTGGCGCGGGGGTTTTCAGGTTGTGGAAAGGCAGCCGGAATATTTATCAACATTACGAACCAGAGTAGAGCCAAACTGGGTGGGCGTGACCAATCAAAAAAGGTGGGCGAAATCCTCCCACTCAGGAAAAACAGGCGGGTCAACTCATGGGATACAGGCACATCACCGGACAGAATAAAACGATTGTAAATGCTACATCCGACACGCTTACTCGTGCACACACGCTTATGGCGCCCGTCTGCGCCGCGGCAGCAGCAGCAGCGGGCGTGGACACTCTGATCGGAAACGGCGGCGTGGGTATGATGAAAGTTAGTAGAAGCATCCGGAAAGAGTGCGACAGGGTGATCTTAATCGCTTTTGCTGCTGCAATGCTTGCGGTTTGCATCTCGCCTGCTCTGGCATCGGCAACATACATCCCGCCAGACCCCGCAAACCTTGCGAACACCACGGGGCGCTACTGGGTGAACTATACATGGCAGGCAGGGTCGGAATGGCATCTCATAGCAGGTGAAGCGGGTGGCGGATTTTATGGTTACAACTGGACCGGTTCTGCGTGGCAGAATGATAGCGTGATAGCAAGCGGTCTTCCCGGTGGCGGCAATTATTCAGCGCCAACTGTCTTTCGGAAAGACGGGGGTTGGTATCTCATAGCAGGTGGGATGGATGGCGCATTTCATGGTTACAACTGGACAGATTCTGCGTGGCAGAGTGATGGTGCGATAGCAGGCGGTCTTCTCGATGTCGGGGATAAATCAACACCAACCGTCTTTCAGAAAGACAAAGCGTGGTATCTCATAGCAGGGGGGATGGATGGCGGCTTTCATGGTTACAAGTGGACAGATTCTGCGTGGCAGAATGATAGTGCGATAGCAAGTGGTCTTCCCGATGCCGATCTTCCTGATGCAGAGGATCATTCAACACCAACCGTCTTTCAGAAAGATGAAAAGTGGTATCTTATAGCAGGGGGCATGGATGGCAGATTTTATGGTTACAACTGGACAAGTTCTGCGTGGCAAACCGATAGTGCGATAGCAAGTGGTCTTCCCGGTGGCGGGAATTATTCAGCGCCGGCTGTCTTTCAGAAAGACGAAGCGTGGCATCTTATAGCAGGTGACAAGGATGGCGCCTTTCATGGTTACAACTGGACAGGTTTTGCATGGCAGAATGATAGTGTGATAGTAAGTGGTCTTCCCGATGTCGGGGATAACTCAACACTGGCAGTCTTTGATATGGGCAACGTCACAGACTCATATAACATCAGCGTAAACGAGGACTGGCACAACGGCACCACAAACACGTCCATAAATGAGACCGTCGATTCAGGCGGATGGTTAAACATTACGGTATGGGCGTGGAATGCATCCGGCACCGGAACGCTCTCGGCAGGTTGCGTCAGCGATGACATGCAGGCGCCGGAAGAACTCGACAGTACCTTCGGGCTTGTCGGTTCAATACCAACTGGTGGTGACGGCACGTACCCGCCAGGATGGTTCGGGACCCCGACACCGACCGTGACCGCAACGAAAGCACCGGTAAACGCAACGGCTGCGCCGCCGGGCGAGCGCGTGACACTGACGCCAGTACCAACGAAGAGACCCGCGGCGGCAAAGGCGACTGCACCGGCGGCGGAAGGCACGACGGCAGGGGCGGCGAAGAAGGGTGCGCCCGGGTTCACAGCG
>JAUWCK010000122.1 GCA_030609345.1 Methanosarcinales archaeon
TTGAATATTAAACCGGGAATACGAGTAGCAATTGTAGTTAAAAAAGATCAACGGTCAGGAAAGCTAACGGAAGGTATAGTTAAAGAGATTCTTACAAAATCCCAACACCATCCACATGGAATTAAAGTCCGCCTTAAATCCGGCGAAATCGGTAGAGTCAAAGAAATTCTAAAAGGTTAGTTAAACTACGTACAATTAGGATCGAAGGGTTATATTAAATATTGATCCACTGCCGAAAAATCATAAGGTATCGGTATGTAATTAAATATAATGTATGTGTTTAGCTGAGGCGAAAAAAACCACGAGATTTCACGAGATTATGGTATTGGACATTGGTTAGTTTTATATTTTATATCTTACTTCTTTATACTTTCTCGTGAAAATCTGTGTAATCATGTGGTTAGCTAAACACGTACGGGGACGGATGTTATCGTTTCGAAGCGTAAAAACGCATCCCTAAAACGGAATCTCCCAGAGCGGATGCCACTTCTCCATCTCCTTTTCGATCGGAAGTTCGCCTTCCATCGCCGATCTCAACCTGAATTCGAGATTGCTATCCCTCTTCCGGTCAGCCAGCGGAGCAAACGGATAGAAAGTCCCCTCCTTGTAACTATAAATCAAATACACATTCCCAAAGGAAAAAATCGAGCAGAGAAGTCGCTCCTCGAAGTCATGTTCGATGATCGTCTCGCTTATCAAATGTGTGGTGGTGACAAGGTCCTCGAAGTCCTCGTCACTTAAGATGACCCAGTTGTAGTTGTACTCGTCCGTCCGGAACTGACACGCAGTCCCGGTTTCAGAGGCGCTGAGCCTTAAAAGTTCCCGAAGATAGCTCTCCAGTTCCGAAAACCGCGATGATTCGACCGGCTTAAAGCAGATTCCGGATACACCGCCTGGTTTGAAGCCGAGCGCCTCCAGCGATATGTATGCGGTCGAAAGCGCAAACAATGCCTCGATCTTCGGTTTCTTAAGTTTCGTTCTTCCGAGCAGCGTATCAAATAGTCTCATGCCAGTTCCATCTCTCGAGATATCTTCTCGAGCGCAGCAATCCTCTTCTCAAGCGGGGGGTGCGTGGAGAAGAGTGCCATTATCGAACTCCGGGATATCGGTATGATATAGAATGCGTTCATGCCTTCCGCCTTCCTGAGGTCATCGGTCGGCACCCGATCCATTGAACCGCTGATCTTCATAAGCGCGCTCACAAGATGGGACGGATGACCAGTGATTATGGCGGCTCCGCGATCTGCAGCGAATTCCCGGTATCGGGAGAGCGCACGTATCAGGAAATAACTGACGATCCACACTGCAATCGATGCGATCCATGCAATCATGATCTGACCGCCTCCGCGCCTGTTCCCGGCAAAGAATATCAGATACCTGACAAGGAAGAACGCTATCGTCGAGAAGAAACTCGCGATGGTTAGAACCATCACGTCCCGGTTCTTCACATGCGTCAGTTCATGTGCAAGCACAGCAGATATCTCATTCCGGTCGAGTCTCTGCATGAGCGCTGTGGTGACCGCGACCACTGCTTTCTTAGGGCTTCTGCCGGTTGCAAACGCATTCGGAATACTGCTATTAACGACTGCAACCCTCGGCTTTGGCAGGTCTGCCTCGATGCACAGTCTCGAGACGATCTCGTGCAACCCGGGTTCTTCGCTTTCAGTCACGATGCGGGCGCCTGTGCTGTACAACACCATCTTATCTGAGTAGTAGTACTGCGTAAAAAGCATGACTCCTGCGAAGAGGACGATCGTGCCGAGAGGCAACTCAAGGTATGATAATACCCCTATGAATGCGATGTAAACCGCAAAGAGCAGGAACATTGTCAAGAACATCCTCGTTGCTAATCCATAATCACGCTGCCATCTCTTCATTGTCAGTCTCCATTTTTACTCAACCACTGTTCTCGGCGTACATAATCCTTTCGATTCGGTGGGCTTTGGTACATACTCAATATCGTGTGGGGTCTTTAAACGAATCCAACGGTACAAACGACCTATAATCCGTGTTAATCAGTGGCTAATGTTGTTTTTAGCCACTGACTGCGACAGCAGCGGCGCAGCCATTAACGCTGATTACACTGATCTCATCGATGAAACAAAATACAGGTTGGCGAAAGAAGAGATCGCCAAGAACGAAACATATTCTTTGGACTTAAGATGTAGGAGGGATCATAAAAATGCGAAATAGAAGATTTTATCACAACAAACAGAGGTGAGTTTTGTAGATTGTTAGAAGGATTGCAATCTCATCGAGAGTTTGAAAATGTTTGTGACTCCCTAAAAGAGGTTTTGGAAGATCCTGAGAAAGCAAGAGGAAGAAAAAATTGCTGGCGACTGGGAGATTGTATAATCTCAATAGAATCTCCAAAAACTCATACAATTCTCACAACCGATCATCATTATGGAATAATCTGTAATTCACTCGAAAAACCCGTCCTGTCGCTGCAACAAATAATCACAACTCCGCATCCGCATCCCACGTAAGCGCGCTTGCAAGCATGATCGCATCCGAGAACTTCACCTTCACCCGCGACGTATCCACAAAGACCAGATCCGCAAGCACAGGCGCGCCAAATCCGCCACCGCCACCAAGAAACACAAGCGTGCGGAAGATCAGGTTTCCTGTGATCCCGTCAGGCGCAACGATGACGTTTGCATCCCTGATCGCATCCTCAATGAGGATCCCGTAATGTTTTGCATCGATCCTGAGTTCACGGAGCCTCTCTGCGACGACTTCGCCATCGGCGAGACTCTGGTCCACGATCTCGCTCCTGCCAGCGTCCTCGAATCTGCCGCCTGAAAGAACAGCCACCTTTTCCGTTATCCCAAATCTCCTGATGGCATTTACGCTTTTAGAGACCAGATCGACCCTGTCTGCCACTGAATTTCCTTCATCGATCCCGACCGGCACAAGGAAGAACAAAACGCCATCAGCAGTTGTGAGAAATGCAAGTCTCTCCAGTCTCGAAACTCCGAGCACGCTCTTTAAGTACCCGAGGGTCTTTGTGGCGCCAAGCGTGCCGCGGACAGCGGCATCGATCCGCCTGCTAACGAGTCTGTCCACCAGTTCAACTTCTGGCTTATCCGAATGGATGATCTCAAGATCGGTGCCGGTTGCAGATATCTCATTCTCGTCCCCGATCAGCACAACATCTGCGAACCGGCGTGCGCTCTCGATATCTGAGATCATGAACTCGCTTGCCGTGCCATCTGCGATGCCGATTCCGACGCGCGCTCTGCACGCCTTTGCCCGGTTCCGAATCGTGTCTATCATGTTATTCATGTCGATCGTGTCTATCTTGTTTATCATGCCCGGCACTGTCTAAAAATCCAGCGATTTCTATAATGGTCAGTTGGATGCACAACACCGCGACTGACATAAATGACATCAGTAGGAAATACAACCACAGAGGACACAGAGGGACACAGAGGATCGGTTTAAAAACTCTGTGCTCTCTGTGCTCTCTGTGGTTAAATCCGGTGACTTTTACCGCTTGTGTGGGATCGATTTGACCACAACACGATCCCACTGAATAATTCGATTGTACCATCATGCCTATAATGTCATAATCTGATCCAGCCAACCTCTATATATCCAACCCCTCCGGCTTCATCTCCTGCCCCATCATCGGGATAGCCAAAGACCATCCGCTTGTGGACGGTGTTTGCGATGCGCACAGCGCGCGAGAGTTCGGGCAGAGAGAAAGTGTAATCGGACGCGATGGTGTGCACAAGGTATTCTGAGTGCGCATCGGTTTTGAATTTCTTATAGACACGAAAATGGGTCCCGAACTTAAATCCGGTCTTGACAACGAATCCGCGGTCCCGAAGGTTCGAATAAACCAGATATTTCAGCGTATATCCGGGTTCGACCCCTTCCGCATATTCATTGAACTCGGCTGCGTTCTTATGCTTGATCCTGATCCACTGCCTGGCGAGGAGGTATCCTGACTCGACGAGCGATAATTGGAGGCGCAGTTCGTCGAGTTTCTTCCCGAAAAAGTAAGTCTGGTGGAGAAAATCGGCAATCTCCGGCTCCCAGACAATCGTACGATCGTTGATCAGACTTGCAGCCGCAGGCGTTCCTGCGCCACCGAGATCCGGTTCGGCTTGCCCGCCTGACATAATTATTTTCTTTAGTTCATAAAATGTTATATCGCTCTCTTCATCGACTATCGCGAGTATCAACCGTTTTCTTGCATTCTCTGCCTTGTTGAGTTCCGAGATCATGCGTTGCAGCGGCAGATGCGCCCGCTCCGAGATCACATAGACGAAGACGTGCGCCGGCGTCTTTCCGGGATGCCCCCCCCTCGGATAGATCCGGAATCCGATCGGGCTCATCTTTGTGTAGTACCCGCGTTCGCGCAGGTCCTTAAAGACGATGTACCCGAGTTCAAAGTCCTTGATGCGCTCTGATGCCATCTCAAAGAACGCTTTGAAGTCGAGAGCCTTTCTGTCTGAAAATATCTCTATCTTTCCGCGGGAAAGCAGATATGCTCCCTCGATCAAGGACAGTTCGAGTTTTCCGTCCTTTACGCGACCGTAGAAGCCACGATCATAC
>JAUWCK010000227.1 GCA_030609345.1 Methanosarcinales archaeon
ATCGCACTTACTGAGACGATTGAGTAGCAGCAGCCGAAAAACCGTCCCTGATCATCGAACGGATTATCTCTGCAAGTTCCCCCACAGTCGCCCGGATCTGCGCCATGCTGTCCCGATCGCGGATCGTGACGGTATCACTATCAAGAGTCTCGTAATCGATCGTTACCGAAAAAGGCGTCCCGATCTCATCGTTTCTACGGTATCTACGCCCGATCGTACCGGAATCATCCTAACTCACGAAAACTCCGTTTTCCCGAAGCGTCCCTGCGATCGCAAGTGCAGGTGTGATCAGTTCCTCCCGCGTGAGAAGTGGGAGCACCGCGACCTGCACAGGCGCAACCTCTGCCGGAAGGTGGAGCACGTTTCGGGTTTCGCATTCCACAGGTTCCTCGGAAAATGAGTGTTCGAGCGCGGCATAGATGATCCGGTCAATGCCGAACGACGGTTCGATCACATGCGGAATAACCCTCTCGCCGCGAACCTCCTCGATTACAGTCTCGTATTCGACCAGATCCCGCGGGATCAGAACGATCTCGCCATCGATCTCGATTTTGATCTCATCTCCCATGAGCTCCTCTTCTCCCAAACCTTTGAGCGCTGCAAGAACCTTGCCTGCCTTTCCTTTGTAGAGCGGACCTATTACGCTCATATCCGGCTTCACCGCGATCCGTTCGACCTGTTTTGGGGTGTCGTACTCGATAAGAACAGAAAGATCCTTCTTTGAGTGCTCCGCGTGTGATGACAGGTCGTAGTCGGTGCGATCAGCGATCCCGACGATCTCGACCCAGCCGAACCGGTCGGTCAGAACCTCGGCATCCCAGCAATCGACAGCATAGTGCGCCATCTCGTCTGGCTGGTGCTGCCTGAACCGCAGACGCGCAGGATCGATGCCAACCCGCACCAGGAAGAGGTGTGTGAGCACGAGGTGGTAAGCAAGGAACTCGTGCGCAACGATTGCACGGTCCACCGCGTCCCTCGCGGTCAGTTCGATGATGCCGCCATCATCTTCGTGTGCAGGATGCGAGACGCGCTGATGGGGGGCAGGGTAATACCTGAGAACCGTATCCTCGATCATGGAGAATTCCGGATGATTTTTATCAGTTGGGTTGATGAAAATTTCTGCTTCTGCTTGCGTAAATTCCCTGAGCCGGATCACGCCCTGACGCGGAGAAATCTCATTTCGGTATGCTTTTCCGATTTGTGTGACGCCGAACGGGAGCTTCTCCCGATAAAACCTGAAAAGATGCTCAAAATCAACAAACATCCCCTGGGCGGTCTCTGGTCTGAGATAACCAACCCGCTCTGTACCTGGTCCGATCGTTGTCTTAAACATCAGGTTAAAACTGGAAACATCCCCGAATGTTCCGACACCGCCGCATTGCGGGCATTTTATGCTATGTTCATCGATCAGCCGTTTGATCTCTGATGCGGGAAGTGCATCCGGAGTTTCGATGATGCCTTCGATCAGGTGATCCGCACGGAATGCATGATCGCACCCGGAACAGACGATCATCGGGTCTGAGAATCCCCTGGTGTGCCCGGATGCATCGAAGATCGCCGCAATCCCGATGGTCGGGGTCTCGATCTCGTAGAACCCCTCCTCGATCACGTACATCTTCCGCCAGATATCCTCGATCCTGCGCTTCAGCATCGCGCCGAGAGGACCGTAATCGTAAAAACCTGCTGTTCCGCCGTACAGTTCAAAGGAGTTCCAGAGGAAACCTCTCCGCTTTGCCAGCCCTATAATCTTCTCGTATTTGTCCATAGTTTGATGTGGTGACACCCTGATCAACTCACATTGTGTGTATTAATTCTTTAACGCTCCCGCCTCATAGTTCCCTATGTTCCAGAGTTCGAAGGATCGGGCGGGCTTGACGTATTTTTTAGCAGGCATCTTCCGCCTCCAGATCCCTTCTTATTTCCAGCATCTTCGTCTTCAACTCCGGGATATCAACCTGAGCCACATTCCAGGTCATTTCCAGATCAAGCCCCAGGTAATCATGAACCAGTATATCCCTCATTCAGGCAATACGCTTCCATGGGATATCCGGGTACCTATCTTTTACCTCTGGAGAAATATTTCGCCGCCTCACCGATAAGCTCAACTCTCCTGATAATGGCATCCTGCTGTTGGGTGGAGTTTAAAAATTCTGTTTCCGTTAGCCCCTTTAAATATTCTTCAACAAGCCCGATACACTCCAAAATAAATGATACGTGTATTCTTGGATCCTTTTTCATAATATTGCCACCTCTTCACTCAATATTCGTTCTTTAAGAAGTGGGTAGAGCGAATTATAAGTTAGAACATCAACTTCGTGCCCCAACATTCCCTCTAAGTCTATTTTAAGCCCTACAATGTCCAGCAGACTTGCGCCCTTCGGCAGTTCCACCAGAATATCCACATCACTGCCCGCGCCCGCATCCCCTCTTGCCACCGATCCAAAAACCCCTGCTCTTGCTACACCATATCTCTTGAGTATCGGCGCGGCTTTCTTCTTGATCTCCTCTACATTCATCTCCCGTCCTCCGTCAAGTCATTCGAGTTGTGGATATCCGGTGTCGTGACTTCAGATAAATACACTCGCTCACCCCCCAACAGCCTCCGCACCATCACGCCCCCCTCATCAGACGCGAAGATCGGTAGGTCCCAGTTCTGCGTGACTCTCTTCCGGTTCACAACCACCTCGATATCGCGCACCGGATCATAGCCCGGCTTCGTATATTCCTCCCAGTGTACCAGAACACCCCGCCTCTGCCAGAGAGGCACCTTGTCGAGGTTGATCCCGTGCTGGAAGCACAGTTCATGGATATCGGATGCG
>JAUWCK010000161.1 GCA_030609345.1 Methanosarcinales archaeon
ATCGCCGGAAGAGATACAGTCGATTGCCGAATCCATACGGGAGATTGCAGGAGATGTGAGATACGTCATCCAGCAAGGTCTTCCGGAAAACGCATGGAAGCCTGTGTCTGATAAAGCGTACGACAGGGACGAGATGATCTCACTTGCAAAGATCGCAAGCCAGTTTTTATCGGACGTCAGGATCAGAACAAAGGAATCTGGCGAGGAATGTGTGTGACAACCGCTGAAAGCATCATCAACGTTATAACATACTTCAGTTTCTATCTGTACTATGTCCATCGCTCATCGCTCATCGCCTTATTCCTGCTGCTGCTGGTTTTTTATATTTTGTACAGAATATGCACAAAGGATCTCAGATCGATCCCATACGCGGTCAGCACGATTCCCGGGAGACTGCTTGTATGGGATAAAAAGAGCAATGTCCGTGCAAGAATGCATCAGTACAGGGAACTTGCCATGCGACCGCGAATCTACAAGATGCTCGTTCCACTCATCGTTGCGGTGGCGATCGCGTATATCCTGCTTGCACACCTGTTCTTTCCCGCGGTTGTCACGTCGGGAAGCATGGATCCGACACTCGAGAAATACGACGTCGTTCTTACGCAGAGACTGCATCTGACGCCCGAGGTCGGGGATATCATCGTCTTCGATGTCGAAGAATCCCGGCTCCCTGTGGTTCACAGGATCGTCGCGGTATCTGATGGTGGAATCAGGACAAAAGGTGATGCAAGAACGTTTCAGGACGGTTGGGTGCTTAAGGAGGATCAGATTAATGGCGAACTGATCACTTATAATAGGGAGCCAATCGTGATCAAGAACGTCGGCAGGTACATCCTGTTTGACCCGTCCGAAGAGGTCGTCATCACAAGCAAATACGGCTCCGAATTCTACCGCACAGCCCAGATCATCAAATACATAAAGAAGATGGGGGTCACAATCGCAATAATATGCATCTGCCTGTATCTCTACTTTGTGGTAACTGAGCGGCGCTAATCAGAGTCCGGAAGTGTTGACACCCTGCCCTGCTGGCAGCGGTGTCGATGCGTCCAGCAGGGACGCATTAACATCCGCAGACCGGTGCCAGTAATACTCAAATAACGCGTTTCCCCACTCGATCGCAGCAGGGTCTTCGCTGACGAGATCGGTATTGTAATCGTACGTACCATCGGATCTGAAAAAGCCGAGTGATATGATATTCTCAGTTACCGTGAACGCGACCCTCACATCCTCCTCGATCACCCTCAGACTGAAGTTTGGCATATCGCCGACATGCTGTAGCACTTCCGCATGTCTTTCGCGTATCAGTTCCAGTACAGGATAGGTTATCACAAGACGCACTACCGCCTCATGCTCGATGAATATTTCGAATATATCGGGTAGCTCAGGATGAAGGAATGGCGAAACCCCATTTATGACCTTGCGCCCCTCAAGTAGTTTCAGGAAATGTCTATGTACTTCAAAAAGATCTGCCGGTGAAGCCTCCACAATTTGAGATCTAGCAAGAGAACCGATATTTCTGAAAAACAACTCCGGAATCACGTATGTTTCATGGCTCTTCCAGAATTGTTCCTCTGTTTTGAACATGTAGAGCGTTTCAATGAAATCGATCAACTTGGATGAGATGAGTCTTCCAAATGGTGTCACGTCATAACACCTATCCTCTTGATGTATGAGATCTTTTGACTTTAACTCCGCGAGCACCGGCAGGATGGTGGACGTCCTATAACCAAACTCACTTCTCAGCTGATCCACAGTCATTCTTTCTCTGTTCAGACTGATCAGTAGTTTGACACGCACTCCCGATGTTGTGAAAAACTTCAGGTCATCCTTGATTCCATTGTACAAGTCGATTTCCGGAATCATATAATAAAAATGTACACCACATTTCTTAAGTGTTCCCCATAGCGGAAGGTAGGATCAGATAGATCCAGACCCCTATACCCATGATGACCCATTCACCCTCTAGTAATATATCCCATGATATATCTATATGGTGCTTTGTATTGCAGAAGTAGAGGATATATAAATACCCATATACCATGCTGGCGATCAAGATTACGTAATATTTACTGAACAAATCTGAAAACAATACAAACCATACCACAAGCAGAGACTGAACGAGCAATAGCATTCGTCTTGTTCTTTTTATCCCGATAACGACAGGAATCGTCTTTACGCCGTTTAAGGTATCTCCTTCTACATCTCTCACATCAAATAGAACCGTATTTATAAAAACTTTAATGAAGAAAAAAGGGAAAGTGAAACACAGTTTTACAGGATTGTGTAGATAAATTGCAGGCAGGAATGCTGCGCAAACTGCCCAACTGGAAGCAACGATAAGACTCTTCACAAGGAATATGTCCTTCAATCTGGGAATTCCGATTATTGAAAGGGAATTCGTGCTGTAGATGATCCCTGACAGGAAAGGGATAAGCAGGATGCCTGCAGCAAGTGGGCTTTCAAACCACCCAAGAAGCAATGCTGCGATGTATGAGACGACAGCAAGAGTTAGCAGAAACCGTTCATTGCCCTGTACGAAGGTAGACCGCGCCGGCATATTCACGGCATCCTCTTCCTTGTCTGTCAGTTTATTGAGACTGTACACGCCGTATACCACAAGAAACATGGCGCAGAGCAGGATCGGTTTCAGTGCTACATCGAGTATAATGAATGAAAAATAGAGCATCATCAAACTGGTAAACGATGTAAACACCGAACTCACCATCAAGAACGATACGATGTTACCGATTCTTGGAAGATATGCTCTTTCACTCTTGCTGATGGTAACGGTCCCCACCGATTATCTACCTCACAGTTGATTGGCGTCAACTATATTTATATTTTTCTTCAGTGGATTATTCCATATTCATTGATCACAACCTGTATAACCTGCCAGCCCAGACCACCTTGAGAGCGATATCCTCCGGATTCCCGTCCACATCCACCCTCTTCTCGATCACTGGAGTCTTCACGCCCGCAAGCATCTTCCTTGTAAGTGAAAGATCGCCGCCAGCGATGATCATCTCGACCTGGTCGTCCATCATCGATCTGAGTTTCTCCTGCACTTTCTTTATGTGATACAGAACATCCTGATCCCGGCCGCGCTCGAATCTCCGCTGGCTCCACCCGCCTTTGGTATGCTTTGCCTGGACTCCGGTGCGCACGATCTCGGCGAAGACGTCATAGTCTCCGCCGTCGCCTTGGTCTTCGTCCCTGCCGCCACCACGGACAATTCCGACGACGGTGCGCCCTGCATGTGCATATAGAGCGCAGACAGTCGAGCTATGTGCCAGCATCCCCTCAAGCGGAGTCAAATCAAACGCGTCAGCAGTTACCCAGTCCGACCTCTCGATCACAAACGGGGGCACGACTGCTACTGAAATGCAATGATCCTCGTCATAGAACATCACTTTCCCATTGTACGATCTGATCTGATCGAAGAGATGTATGCAATCCGCATCGATCATGTCCCCAAACTCGAAATCGGATGTTCTTGCGTTCGTGTTGAGGTAGACCGAGTGAAGGGTTCCGGACTTCGACCGCATCGAACCCAATCCAAACACGATATTCTCCAGACCGTTTCTGTTTAACGGGTACGTGCCGCTAAACGTTATATTTTTGGACGATTCTTCCCTGAGTACTGTAAGTTCGTTTTCGAGCGTTGTTATTCTCTGATGAGCGCGATTCAGTACTTCTTCGACTTCCTGTTTCCTTGCGATTGCGGTTTTTGTTTTCTCCCCCCTCTTATCCACT
>JAUWCK010000155.1 GCA_030609345.1 Methanosarcinales archaeon
CGAAAAATTAGTTCCGGAATCCTTCGAAAAATACCTGATGTTCAAGGAATTGCTGGAATTAAACGCAAAGAACGGCGAGATCTCGCTTGCGCAGTTCGGCGATGATGTCAGTCTTTCGACCGATGAATTAAACCGCATCGAGCAGAACCTGCGGGATTACATGGCGCACATCGATGATGTGGTGAAACGGCTGAGTAAGTGAACTATTTAATCCCATAAAACTTCCTATAATTTTCTATCGCACGCCTTCCGTGCTCAGGATACCGGCTCAGCAGAAAGTCCACAAACCGAGCCGCGCTCACACAGGCATTCGTGAAATCGAGTAACTCCTTTGCCAGCTTCTGCGATTCCCCGCCCTCCGCCGGAATCTCAAACGATATGCAGAAATCGCGCACAGAAAAGCATCTTCTCCTGAGAATCGGCGAGATCGAACCTATAAGAACCCCGTCTTCGAGTTCGACATACGCAGGAACGCCTTTCTTATCTATCCGCATAGAATCGGTCAATCCCTCGAAATCACGATACGAATGCAGTTCAAGATAGATCGCGGGTTTTATCTCCTCGATCGCAGCAACGAGATCCCTGCCGTAACCCTCGTAGTATCGGTCATCAAGTGTGCTCACATAAGCGCGATCTGTGAGTTTCGGAATGATCACGAGCGTCCCTGTCTCCGGAGCGTCCAGCGACTCAAGCAACGCAGATGTATGTATCCATTCATCGCCGTGCAACCCCCCGACGAACAATCGCTTCGGATCACCGCTGCCGAGTGTGATTCTCTTTGCTACTGCCATTGCGTCCTCTTTATGAGATTTGCATATATATGTGCCTGTCTGGTCGGTTCAGGGAGCTTGTATCCGCGCAGGCAGTGTTTCACGATCTCAATCGAACTCTCCATCGAAACCCGGTGTCCCGGCGCCACTATTATCGGATTGCAGTTCTCTTTCGACTTGAGCACCCATCCGATCTGTCCGCCGCCATACATGAGCGGCTGAACCGTCCCTGCACCCGCTGGCTGCTCGGATGTTCCGCAAAGAATGCTTTTGGAAACGCCGATCGTTGGAAGATCGAGCGCAACACCGATATGCGTTGCAAGCCCTGCAGATCTCGGGTGGTTGATGCCACATCTAGCGATCATCAGGAGTTCCGGTTTCCTTGCAAGTTTTCTGTATGCCGAGACGATCGCTTTACCTTCGCGGAATGCGAGAAACGTCGGGATGTACGGGAACTCTGTGGCAACGATTGCGTAAGTGCGACTTTTCTCTTCCATTGTTTCATAATCAAGAGTTACGATGCCTGATACCACTTTATCATCAAAAAACGCCTGATCGACTCCTGCTATCGTCCGTATTTCATCGAACCGATCCTTTATCTCTGCGTGCGCTGCAACTGCTCGCTGTACCTCGAGGAGCGTATTCTGGTCGCTGGTTGCAGGGAATAGGTCGATCATAACGGTTTCACCACCACAATATCTGCCTCAACTCTTCTCTCCTTGCCTCGTTCGTGGAATCCACGCCTCCGTCCGGCTCCACGACCGAGACGATGATCCTGAAGTCACCAAACCCCGGACTTAAGTACGGAGCCTCTACCTCGCGTCTTCGCATTTGGTTTGGCTGCACCAGCACCGGTACCCCGTATATGCCCAGTCAGCAACAAAACCGCGTCTCGATTGTGGTGGAGCTCTCTTCGCGCCATGCGGTGTACGTCAGAACTCATCTTACATAAAACCCCTGTAACCGGAAATCGTCACCAGCCGGCGCGACAGTCTCGCTTCCGCCATAGATTTATTAACAAACGATCCCAAGAGACGGTATGCCCAATGCGGGGGTTGCCCAGCCAGGTCAAAGGCGATGGGTTTAGGGCCCATTCTCGTAGGAGTTCGTGGGTTCGAATCCCGCCCCCCGCATGTTCAAGAAGGGCGTCTTCAAACCTCGCTTCTCCGGGATTCTTTCCATTCAACGCCTGACCCGAGCGCTTGTTTTTTCAGTGCGACGACCCCGCAGAGCGTGATCAACCAGAGATGCGCGATGAGTCCGAACGTCCGGACAACCCCGCGGCGTATGCCGTACCTCTGCCACAACCGAAGCCCGTACAACGGCACAAGCGATGTAGCAAGAAACGCGATATAGGGCAGCGTCAGCGCAAGAAACCACGCCAACCGCCTCGACACAGGGATCTTCGACCGCAGAAACGATCCCAAGTATGTGCGCAGCCCCTGATATGCGCCGGTTAACCACCTGACGCGCTGATTGAAGAGATCACCGATGCTGGACGGCGCCTGCTCACCTACAATCGTCTCCGGAACGAATACGCCAACAAGACCTGAAAGATAGCTTTTTTGGGTGAAATCAAGATCCTCGCACGAGACTGACTCGTTTAACCGGTTGAATCGATGCTCTTCCATGAGTTTTGCATTCAAGACCCCGATCAGACCGTTGAACTGGTTGAATCCTCCCATTCTCTTAAATATCCGGTAAACATCGGAAAAAAAGAAGTATTCCGCGGCAATCGTCTGGGTCACGATGTTTTCATCCGCATTCGTGACGAAACGCGCGCTGCTTGCGATTATCGCATCAGGGTTCGACCGTAGCGCGTCCACGCATTCGATCAGGAAATTCCGCATGGGACGGCTGTCCACATCAAAGAGCGCTATGTAATCCGGCATCGTTCCATACGCCGCGAGAGCATCGTTTACCGCGCCAGCGCGCCGCCCACGGTTGTCCATGCGGGCAAGCACGGCAACCGGTATCTCTTCTAAAAATTTCAGGCGATCATCATCCCCCTCCTTAAGATCGAGGACATAAGTGACCCGGACATCCAGATCCCCTTTTTCGAGATCTGATAGACACTCTACGGATTTTCTGAGCACAGATAGTGGCTCAAACGACGCTACCGGTACGATGATAGCCAGTTCTTCCATCACTTAAGGAGCAGGGTGATTATATCAGCACCCTGCGTGGCAGTAACGATCAGGTTCAGCACGATGCCGATGAGCGCTCCTGTGATCAGACTGGTAATGATCCGGATCTTGATGATAAGAACTGTTGCTATAATGACAGATATGAGCAGTCCGATGCCGGAACTCGATCCGATCATGCTTAAAAGTCCAACTGACCCGGATATCCATTCCAGCAGTACCGAGACTGCATTTATTCCGAATACGATGCCTACTATCACGCCGATTATAGTGAATGTGTTGTTTCCCATGGTGTCACCCTGCCATCAATTTGCAATCAGTTCAGATGCACCCGATCTCCTGTCACCATGTAGATCACACTCTCACAGATGTTCACGGCATGATCCCCTATCCGCTCGAGATACTTCGATACGAAGAGCAGGTGTGAGATGTTGGCGAGTTTCTTCGGGTCCTCCACGAGATATGTCATGAGTTCTCGCCTGACCTGATCGTACAAGCCATCGACAAGATCGTCCTTCTCTGCCGTCGCATAAGCAAGATCGCTGTCCGAATCATGAAATGCCCGGATTGCGGAATTGAGCATCTCACGCGTCATATCTGACATGCGCGGGATATCGATTAAGGGTTTCACGTGTGGCTCTCCTTTTGAGTATATGGTGACTCTTGCAATATCGACAGCAAGATCACTCATCCGCTCAAGGTCGATCTGAATCTTAAGTGCCGTTGCAATCGTCCTGAGATCGACTGCCATCGGCTGCTGGAGCGCGATCAATCGCAGACATGCCTTCTCGATGGTACATGCAAGATCATCCACTCCCCGATCCCTATCGATCACCGATTGAGCCAGCGCTGCGTCCAGATCCTTAAGCGATACGACCGAATCATGAATGATCGCATCAACCATGCTGCCAAGTTTTATGATGTTTTTCTTAAGCTCTTCCAGTTCCTGTTCGTACT
>JAUWCK010000190.1 GCA_030609345.1 Methanosarcinales archaeon
CACCGGTTGATATGTCTTTTTTCCGGTTTTTACTGGAATCTTGGGGTAATGGGAAGAGTTCTGAGAACCCCCATTCCTTGTCCCATAAATGGTTCAAAAAAGCTACGTCAAGGTAGTGCCAATGATCAACGAAGCGCAGGAAGTCGTTTGTACTGTTGGTTTCATTTAAAGACTCCACACGATATTGAGCATGTACCGAGGAACTTCCTACTTCTGCATCCCCACAAAACACGCGCCAGCACCAAGCGAGATCGCCCGCCCGTGAACCCGGTCGCCCTCAATTGCCAGTTCTATGACGCTTGTGTCCGCAAGTCTCGGCACGGGCGGGCTGCCCGGGCACAGAATCAGCACATCTGCCTGCTCGATAAACGGGGTGTGTATGTGCCCGACGATCAGGACATCGCAATCAAGTTCCTTTGCAAGATACCAGAGCCCACATGTGCCGTTTCTGGATAACTGCCCCTCGTGAACCACTCCGATCCTGACTTCTTCCACATCAAATACGGTTCGCTCCGGCAGACGCCTCTTGAGTTCTGCGCAGTCCGAATTGCCATGAACTGCTACGATCTCGTTGATGCCCAACAGATATTCGTAGCACGCCACCGATGTGAAATCCCCAGCATGCACGATCAGGTCTGCGCTCCCGAGCAGCGGGATTAAGGCATCTGGCAGCTTGTGGTCGTGCGTATCCGAGATTACGATGATGCGGGTCATTGCTATATCATATCGCAATCGATATTCTTAAGTCGATTCCGCAAAAGAATCGCCATACATATACAGACCGAACAAGAGGGATTCGCATTAAAGACACCACCGGCACTATCAGATTCCTGGATACCACACTGCGCGACGGCGAGCAGACCCCTGGCGTGTCGCTAACGCCTGATGAGAAGGTATGGATCGCACGGAGACTCGACGCTCTGGGCGTAGACGTGATCGAGGCGGGAAGTGCGATCACGTCAGAGGGCGAGCGGGACGCCATCCGGGCGGTCGTGCGCGAGAATCTGGATGTCGAGATATGTAGTTACTGCCGGATCCGTGAGATCGATGTCGAGAAAGCCATCGAATGCGACGTGGACTCGATCCATCTCGTTGTCCCGGTCTCCGATCTTCATATCGAAAAAAAACTGAAGAAAGACCGTGAAACTGTGAGAAATGACGCAACCCATCTCTGCGAGTTTGCAAAGGATCACGGGCTCATCGTCGAACTCAGTGGCGAGGATGCCTCGCGGGCTGATCTCGATTTCTTAAAGTCGCTCTACGCTGATGGCATCGAGGCTGGCGCGGATCGGCTCTGCTTCTGCGACACCGTTGGAATCCTCACGCCTGAGCGCACCACCCGGATATTCAAGGATTTAAGCGACCTTGGTGCTCCTGTAAGCATTCACTGCCACGATGACTTCGGGCTTGCGACATCGAACACGGTGGCTGCGATCCTTGCAGGTGCAGCGCAGGCGCACGTGACCATAAACGGCATCGGCGAGCGTGCCGGGAACACGCCGCTTGAGGAGGTGGCGATGGTACTTCGGTCGCTCTACCACAGGGAGACGAGGATCAACTACAAGGAACTCTATACCACCTCCCGTCTCGTCAGCAGGCTTACAGGCGTTCCTGTCGCTCCGAACAAGTCAATAATCGGCGGAAATGCGTTTACGCATGAGGCAGGCATCCATGTGCACGGACTCCTTGCAGACCCGTTCACATACCAGCCGATCTCGCCAGAAATCGTCGGCAGAGAGCAACGGATCGTCCTCGGAAAGCATACCGGCAGGGCGTCGATCGATGCATCGCTTCGCGAACTCGGGATTGTAGCGAGTGATGCGCAACTGGACGACATATTCACGCGTGTAAAGGAACTCGGGGACAAGGGACTGCGAGTTACCGATGCGGATCTACAGGCGATCACAGAGACCGTGCTCGGGATCTACAAGGAGGCGAAGGTGAAACTCGAGGAACTGACTGTGGTCTCAGGAAACCGGGTCACACCGACCGCATCCATCAAACTGACAGTGGACGGCGAGCAGGTTGTCGAGGCTGGCATCGGAACGGGACCTGTGGACGCTGCTATCGATGCGCTCAAGAAGGCTATTAGCGAACTGCAGGACATAGAGCTTGAGGAGTACCACGTCGATTCGATCACCGGCGGCACCGATGCCCTTGTGGAGGTGTTTGTCACGATGCGCTCTGACAAGAGGGTGGTTACGGCAAGGGGCGCCAGAACCGACATCATCATGGCGTCTGTGGAGGCAGTGCTTGAGGGGATTAATCGGCTGATGGAGTGATCCTGCTACCGCGAATCCTGCACGGTAGGTGCGGATAGATGGATATGGCAGTCACAATTCGATAGTCCCACCCGCGCCTTTTAGTCATCAGGCGCCCACCCTATCTGGAATAGGGACGCCTTGACATGGATTTCAATCCGATATGAGCCCTTCTCCGCTGAATACCTTCATCGCCTCTGAAAGCGTGAGATCCTCCGGCGGGACGATCAGATCAGATTCTACGATGACGTCCGGGTCAAGTGGCTTTCCGTTCTCACGTATCATCGAAATAAATTCCCTGAGCACATCCCGAAACCTCGTTTCATCGCTGGATTCGAGCAATTCCACGATCTCGTTGTCGAGTTTGTTCAACGCATCCAGCAGGGAATCGCTCACCTCGTACTGACCCTCATTTACGACTCTTATGATCATTTCTCCATCTCCGCTTTCAGTTTTGCAAGTTCATCATCCACGCCTGTCGTGGTCTTCATCTTCCGCAGTTCCCGTTCGATCTCGTCCTCTCCTCCGATCTCATCGAGAGCCCCGAGTTCGACCATCTCATCAAGAGCGGCGGACTTCGCACACATAGTCTCGGTCTTCTCTTCAGCACGCTCGATCGCAAACCCCACATCTGCCATCTCTTCGGAGATCCCGGTGACCGCCTCCTTCACCTTCACCTGCGCTTCAGCAGCGGTGTACTGTGCTTTTATCATCTCCTTCTTCGTCCGAAATGCATTTATCTTTGCAGAAAGCTTCTTTTCGGTATTAATAAGTTTCTGCTGCTCTATCTCCTGCTCCTGGATCTGTGTGGTGAGATTTTCGATCTCGATCACATTGTTCGCCTTCCGTTCGAGCACGAGGCGTGCAAGATCGTCCCTGCCAGCGTTAACGGAGTCTTTTGCCTGCGAATCGAGTTTCTGGATGTTCTGCTGCAGCTTCACTTTCTGGAGTTCAAGCCGTTTCTTTGCAGTAATAACGGTGGCTGTGCTGCGCTTCACCTGCTGAAGGAGTTCTAATTGTTTCTGATACGAGTAGTCAAGCGTCTCTCTCGGATCCTCGTATCGATCAAGAAGTTTATTTGCCTTGGATTTTAC
>JAUWCK010000114.1 GCA_030609345.1 Methanosarcinales archaeon
GACAAGGATGTGATATGAGATGACAAGTAAATCTTGTAATGCTCTTTTGGCGGTCGTAATCATGGTTGCATTAACTGTTACAGTAGCGTACGGCGCAGAGGTCGCTACAAATACCCAGTTCGCATCAGTGACACTGGAAGCCGCGGATGTCAACTGTGCAGACTGCCACGCAGAAAATCCACACGTCATCCACGAAGCAGGCCTGGGTGCCGGAAGGGTGACCTGTGAGGCATGTCACGGAGAAGCATTTGATATCGGTATACCGCAGTGCACCAAATGTCACGCAGGTCCGATACATGAGGTGCATGACGTCTCGAAGGGCGCCGACTGTACAATCTGTCACACTGCCGATCTCGGGAACGTGCACTACAATCTTTTCGGAGGCAAGGAACTCGTATGTGCACACTGTCACGGAGATATCATTGCCGTGCACGGTGAGGGTATGGGCAGTTGTGAGAAGTGCCACAAGACTGCGCCTGACATCGTAGTGCCTATGAAATCAGCAGGCATGACGATTATGTGTCAGGCATGTCACGACTATGACGATGCTGCGAGCATACACGGAGATCTGTCCGACCCGCTCGGCTGCTACAAGTGTCACAGAACCGCACCGAACTCAACACCTGCTGAGATCCCGCATAATCTGCATATTCCGATCAATGTGGGCTGCGACATGTGCCACCTTACGTCAGATGACAAGATCATCATTCCGCTGTGCGGCAACTGCCACGATGCGGTGGGCATACACATGCTCTCGAAGATCGGGATCAGCGCTACTGCGCCAGCGTGTACGGTCTGTCATGGAACACCGCCGGAGAAGGCTGTGAAGGAGACGCCGACTGCCGTAGCAACCCCGACAGAGGAGGGTCCGGCAGAGGTGGAGGCGACACCAGCTGGCAAGAAGATACCCGGATTTGAAGGGTTGCTTGCTGTAACTGCGCTGGTCATTACGATGTACTGGCGAAGAAGAAATGAGTAGGCGTAATGCCTACTTTTTATTTTATTTTTGGGTGTTCTCTGTCTTTAGAGTAAACGGAGATATAAGAGCGGAACTGTAGGGAGGAGGGGCTACCATGGTTTGTGGTGGTGTCAGAGACTTCCAGCGCTGAGTTTATTGGGTTGATGGGTGTTTGGGCAGGAGGAGATTTAAGGATGGATGAAAGCACTCTGATAAGATGACAATGGCAAGATGTGGATACAAAACACAGGTTCTTGATAAAGAATGGGAATGTCCTCTTGATGCACTTCCGGGAGAAGCGTACTGCTACTGGCACAAAGAAGTGGACGGGAAAGAGCCAATAGAAGAGCAATTAGAGGAGCTGAAGGAAAAGGAGATTTTGAATGTTTACTTAAAAGAAGCAAAATTAGCTGGGGCAAACCTGCAGGGAGCACACCTATTGCAGACAAACCTACAGAAAGCAGACTTAATGAGAGCAAACCTCGAAGAATCAAATTTAATAGGAGTAAACCTAAAGAATGCATATTTGCAAATGGTAAACCTAAAAAAATCAAATTTAATGGATGTAAATCTGCAAAAATCGAATTTAATGAGAGCAAACCTCCAAGAATCAAAGTTAAGCTTTACTAACATCAAAAATGCATGTCTATTTGGTGTAAAATTACAGAAAGCATATTTAATTGGCGTAAATCTTCAAGAATCGAATTTAATGTTTGCAAATATTAGGAAAACAAATACACTCGAGATAATTCTACAAGAAGCAAATTTAATGAATGCAAATCTCCAGGAAACAAATTTAATGGGGGGAAATCTCCAGGGGGCTTATTTGCATAGTACAAGGTTCGACTCCAAAACAAATTTAGATAACTCGATTTTGATCGGCGCTAATCTATATCGCTCCTATTTTGATGAGGCAAAGAGCTTCAGAAATGCAACGGTGTTTCAGAATGAGGGCGACAAGGAAATTAACGAGATCGTAGGGGATTTCATTGATGGCTGGTTTGTCTGGATTCTCGAGAGGATGCCCAAGTACATGGTAAATATAATTACCAAAGTTATGAAGAAAAAACCAAATAGATATCTGCATATAAAGCCGTATGTTCTTGACGTGAGAACGATTGAGAAAAATACGTCAAGTGTTGCTAAAAAGCTTCATGGAAAAGACTTGATTAGGTATGCTCCAGAAGGTCATAAAATTATTTTCTTCGATTGGCAATCTGGATGCGCCATCAAAAATCCAGAAAACGGACTGCGGCACAAAGACAACCTCAACAGAGTCGAGGAACTCACAAACCTCCTCCTCGAAAACGGTAGGATTCAGCCAGAGTTTCTCTACGAGGGAAGCCGCGCCAACCTATATGAAGCCTCTTACGAGGTCTACAACAACCTCTACAACTTCTACATCGCAAATGGCAAACTCGATCAAGCCGCACATGTCCACTACCGGAGGGGCGAGGCGCACAGAAAACTCAGATGGGCGAGAGGTGGATTCAAGAATAAGGCGAGGTCGATCTTCGATTTACTGATCCTGCGTACTTTGACCGGATACGGCGACAGGATTGCGCGCCCCATTGGCATTTCAGGTCTCATCATTGGCTTATTTGCCGCGCTCTTCTGGCACTTTGACGGCATCGTCAAGAACGTAAACGGCACCCAAGTCGCACCCGACTGGATAGACTACCTCTACCACAGCATCACGACCTTCACAAGTCTCGGATACTCCAATATCCAGCCCAATCTGGCAGCAGGACATCTGCCCCAGATACTGGTGGCGGCAGAGTCCGGCTTGGGCGTTCTGATGATGGCACTCATCATCTTCGTTGTCACATATCAGGTCTCACGTTAGAAGAATAGAACATACCAAAATAGCATGTGAACTTTTTTAGAATAGGTATCACGTTACGTAGATAGCTCTTAATCTGTGTCCATCCGTGTTAATCTGTGGCTGATAAAAGTTTTTAGCCGCAGATTACTCCGATTTCATTTTTTCACCGTATCCGGGTCAGCTTTGGCATATACTTGCTCAGATGGAATCTGTTTTACCCCAACTTGCCGGGCACGTTCGCCTCATAAAGCCCGACCGACCGGTCAGGCATCGCGACATACGGGATCGCACCGAGTGCGCCGATGATGCCGTTTCCGTCGAGCCAGACATCAGCGCCCGCAGATCTGGCGCATTCGAGCGCATATTCTCGCAATAGCACCTTAGTCTTGCATTCTCTTCCGTAATCCGCAAGAATCGATCCGTCGAAACTGGAGAGCGAGACCATGCCAGTCTCATCAGAGACCGAATACTCAATCAGGAGATCACGGATCTCGGCAAGCACGCGTTCTGCGCCACCGTCCAGACATGCGAACTCAAGAGCCGTCGAAACGCAGTTCTGAGTCTTCGCAGGAACCGGATGCAACTGCACGATCGAATGGGAAAGATACCGGGCAGCATCGCAGTCGACAGCATACGCGATGTTGTGTGCGAGACACCATGTCGCACCGACCTCCTTTGAGTCGGTGTCATCGATCCCGATGATCAGCCGGCTTCGTCTCGGTAGAACGATCGTGCCGCTCCCGACCTTCCCGCCGCCGGATTCGCTGATATCGGACCGGATCACGCCGCTTGCGCCGGCACGGCAGGTGGTTGCACCGACCCCGCCGCCGCCGAGACCTGCGTAGGTGATCCGGATCTCGTCATCGTGCATCATAATGGATTTGATGCCCGCGGCTGCACGCGATGGCTCAAGCACGAGGTCGCACACACCAGTCTTGCAGAGATACCTGATCCTGTTCCCGATCACTTTTGTCTCGAGCACCAGAGGGCTCTTCCGGTAATGGTGCCGCGCCCATGCAGAGCCGCCGTAGCAGCGGGAAAACTCGATAATCTCGACGAGACTGCCATCAGCGTTTCCGACCGCATATATCGCCTGATATGGCACATTATATGGATCGTCGATCACTCATATCCCCCTTTCTCCTTGAGATACCTCAGCAATCCTCCAGACTCGAGCAACTCCTGCATGAATTCAGGAATCGGGCTGAAACCATACTCTTCTCCAGCCGTCACATTCGTAATCGAACCGTTCTCGAAATCGATCCGCAGTTCATCATCCTTGTGCACCTTTTCCGCGATCCCGGCGCATTCGATCAGCGGCAGCCCGATATTAAACCCGTTTCGGTAGAAGATGCGGGCGAACGACTCTGCGATCACGCATCCCACACCACATGCCGCTATGACCTGCGGCGCCTGCTCTCTCGATGATCCGCATCCGAAATTCGATGCCGTAACGATGATCGGGTTTTCTGTGTGCTTGCTATCGGTGTAAAAATCCGGATCGATCGATTCGAAGGTGTGGACTGCGAGTTTGGAAAGATCGAGCTCGTCGTACTTGTACTTTCCCGAGATTACCTCGTCTGTGTTCGTATCCTGTGGAAATATCCGCAGCACCTTGCCGGTTATCGGTTCCAGTGTCATGGTATATTGCTTCCACTCAACCCTTTTATATGTGCTGATTCAGGGCTGGTGACGCATCCAGAACGTATTTAAATGGTTGCGGTTCTTACATAACACCAACAATGAATGCCGATATCGATCTCATCATGCGTGCCACAGAGGCACACCATACATGGTACCGCGACTCCCTCCCGATGATCGCAAGCAACAACCTCACAAGCCGGAGGGTGCGGCTGCTTGCGGCAAGCGATCTTGCTCACCGGTATGCAGAGGGCGTGGTCGGGCACAGGTTCTATCAGGGCTGCAAATACATCGACGAGATCGAGGCAAAGACGATCGAACTCGCAGAGAAACTCTTCAGGGC
>JAUWCK010000071.1 GCA_030609345.1 Methanosarcinales archaeon
CATCAGCGTACAGGATACTCGAAGGGAGAACTGTACCTGAATGGGATCAATAAAGGAGACCGTGTGCTGGTCGTAGACGATGTGATCAGTACAGGGGGTACGATGAAAGCGGTCAGCCTTGCGCTCGAACTTGCCGGCGCCGAGGTCTCGGATATCGTCGTGGTCATCGAGCGCGGCGAAGGCGCGGCGGAATTGCGTGCCTCGGGACGTGATGTGAAGACGCTGGTCTCAGTGGATGCGGATGCGGAGGGCGTCACGATCAAATCGGCTCAGTGATGGCTGACACGGTTCTTGTCTCTGATCTTGTCACCTATCTGCGATGTCCGCGCCTTGTATACTTCCGCAGCCGGAAAAACGACCGCGAACCGGTGGAGCGGGATGTGGATGCGAGATACTTAACCCGACTCATCTCAAAGGAACTTGCGCTCACGTATCACCGTGCTGTTGCAAGTGCAAGTGAAGATGCGGCAGAAGTGCTGCGGATCGAACTTGACCGCATCGTAAACGACCTATCCGTGGTCTACCGTGCCGAACTTGCAGGTGTGGATCGCTCCGTGGTCCGGGACGCAGCAGAGAGCATCGATATCGGCGCAATCGGATCACGGATCGCGGACGTCATCCGGAAGACCGGGAGGGACGAACTGCTTGCAAGGATAACCCCGTGTGCGGTTGAGTACGCAATCTATTCGGACGCTCTCGGGCTCGCGGGGTCTCCTGACAAACTGGTGCGGGTGGACGACCGCGTGCTGCCGTACATGATCAGGACGGGTGATAAGCCTGAAAACGGAGTATGGAAACCTGACCGGCTACAGATCACGGCTTATGCGATGCTTGTGGAAGAGCGGTTCGGACAGGTCGTGGAGTACGGTTTTGTGGAGTACGCACGGTTCTTTGAGATACGGGAGGTGGTTATCAGATCGAGAGACCGGCGCAGGGTTCTCGAGCTGCGAAACCGGGTTCGGATGATCAAAGGCGGCAGGATGCCTGACCGCGCGCATGATGCGCCGTGTGATCTCTGTGCATTCGAAGTGGATTGTGTCGCAAAGCGGTCGCTTGCATCGAAGTTCTGGTAGCGTTTCCAAATTCTGTAATTTGTATTAAATATTAAAGATTTGCAGATGATCGAGCAAAAAGCATGCAATATATTTAAAGCAGAGACCAATATATAGTCACTGATGAAGGCGGTTATTCTTGCTGCGGGTGAAGGGACGCGGTGCAGACCACTGACACTTACGAGATCAAAGGTGATGCTTCCGGTCGCAAACAAGCCAACGGTTGAGTATGTGGTGCAGGCGCTGCATGACAGCGGCATCAGAGACATCGTAATGGTTGTTGGGTATGCAAAAGAGCGCATCATGAATTATTTTGGGAACGGGAAGGATTTTGATGTTAATATCGAATATGCGGAGCAGAAACAGCAACTCGGTACGGCATACGCGATAAAACAGGTAAAGGATCTCGTGGAGGGCGAATTTCTTGTACTTAACGGGGACAATCTCGTGAGCGAAGAGACGATTACAGACCTCACAGAGAAACACACGGAAGGTGTATCGATTCTGACAGCAGCAAGAGCGGATGCCACCGGATATGCGCTTGTCGAGGAGAGGGACGGGAAGGTTCTAAAGATCATTGAGGGTCTAACGCTCAAGGACGTCCACAATGTCAATACAGGCATCTACATATTCGGTCCGGCTATCTTTGACGCGATCGAGGAGACGCTTAAGTCCGATCTCGGTGAATTCGGGATAACCGATTCGATACAGCGAATGGTCGATGCAGGATATGGGGTACATGCATACAGAACATATCATACGTGGATGGATGTGATACATTCATGGAACCTGCTCGGTGTGAATGCAAGGATTCTTGAGGACATTTCCGAATCGGTGCACGAAACCGCGGAGGTGGACGGTAAGATTAAAGGTAGAGTGGTTGTTGGCAGCGGTTCGATTATAGGAGAGGGTTCGTACATCAAAGGTCCCGTGATCATCGGAAGGGACTGCGAGATCGGTCCGAATGTGGCCATCGCGCCGTCAACATCCATCGGAGACAATGTCACGATCGAGCCGTTCACATACATCAGGAACAGCGTGATCCTTGATAACACGTACATCGGCTCGGGAAGCACCATAAAAAACTCCATTATAGGCGAGAACAACCTCATCGAGAGCCATTTCATCACAGAGAGCGGAAAGAACCTGATGATAGAACTGGAAGGGATGCTGCACCATGCAGACGAACTCGGCACCGTACTCGGCGATGGCAACAGGGTCGGATGCAACGTCTCGACTGCGGCTGGCACGCTCGTTGGAACAGAGTGCAGGATCGAGACTGGTGCAGTCATCAGGAAGCAGATACCACCCCATGCGCTGGTGATGTGATATGTGCGGCACAATTTTTTCTCCGAAAAAATTGGATGTTGTCCAACATTCCGCTAACGCCCTGCCCTTCGGGCAGTGGCGTCGATGGATTCCAAAGGAATCCATTACGCTCCAGTTGGACTATCGATCTTTGATGATATGGTGGGTGGGGTAAATGTGCGGCATCGTCGGTTATCTCGGCACATCCGGAGCCATGCCAGTTCTCTTTGATCTTTTGAAGAAACTGGAGTACCGCGGATACGACTCCGCAGGAATCGCTATCCTGAACGATGAAAATGATGAGATCCGGACATCCAAGACCGAAGGAAGCGTCGATGACCTGATATCGATCACGCCTGATCTCGGAGGGCACATCGGAATCGGGCATACGCGGTGGGCAACGCATGGAAAGCCGTCGACCAGGAACGCGCATCCACACTCTGATGGCACAGGCAGGATCGCTCTTGTCCACAACGGGATCATCGAGAACTATACAGAGATCAAGGACAAATTGATCGATTCAGGTCATGAATTCAGGTCAGAGACCGACACAGAAGTACTTCCGCATCTGATCGAGGAATATTATGACGGTGATCTCGAATCAGCAGTGCGAAACGCGCTATCGATGGTTCGCGGGTCGTACGCGCTCGCGGCGATAAGTGTTGATGATCCGGGCAAGATCATTGTCGCGCGGAAGGATAGTCCACTCGTGCTCGGACTCGGGCGTGGCGGGTTTTTTATAGCGTCCGACGTATCCGGGATCCTTAAGTACACGAGAGATGTCATCTTCATGAACGATGGGGAGATTGGTGTAATAACAGATTCCGGCATCGATATCACGACGCTCGATGGGGTTTCTGTTGAGAAGAAGATCGAAACAATCGAATGGAATCCTGAGGCGGCAGAGAAGAGCGGTTATGAGCATTTCATGCTAAAAGAGATATTCGAGCAGCCAGACACCATCAGGGATACGTTTTCAGGAAGAATATCGGCAGACGGGATCGATCTTGGTGTAGCGCTGCCGAACGTCAGGAGGATCGTGATCATCGCATGTGGAACCTCGTACCATGCCGGGCTCTTTGGGAGGTACGTGATCGAGCGGTTTGCCAGAATTCCCGTCGATGCCGAGATCGCATCCGAGTTCAGGTACACCGATCCGATCATCGATTGCGGCGATCTCGTGATAGCGATCACGCAGTCAGGAGAGACCGCTGACACCCTTGCAGCGATCAGGGAAGCAGGATCGAAGGGCAGCCAGAAACTCGGGATCGTCAATGCGCTTGGAAGCAGCATAACAAGGGAGTGCCAGTGCCTCTTCACGAGAGCGGGACCCGAGATCGGTGTTGCTGCCACCAAATCGTTCACATCGCAACTGGCATGTCTGCTCTTGCTTTCAGTGCAACTCGGTAAAGCGAGAAAGACGTTATCAACGGTAGATGTAAACGACTTTGTCTACGAATTAAAGCAGACGAGCGGGAACATCCAGCGTGTGCTCAACAGCGCGCCTGACATCCGGGAGTGCGCAAGCATGTTTGCTGATGCTGAGCAGTTCCTGTTCATGGGCAGGGGCGCAAACTATCCAGCCGCGCTTGAAGGCGCGCTCAAATTAAAAGAGATCTCCTATATCCCGGCAGAAGGATTTCCAGCAGGCGAACTGAAGCACGGTCCGCTTGCCCTGATCTACGAGGGAGTTCCTGTGGTTGCGATAGCGACAAAGGATCCGGTGTACGAAAAGACGCTTGGGAACATCAAGGAGGTGAAGGCAAGAGGCGCAACCGTCATCGGAATCGCAAACGAGAGCGACACCGAGATTGCGAAATACGTGGACTATGTGCTCAGGATACCTGATACCGATCCGTGGATCGCGCCCGTCCTCTCTTCAGTCGTGCTCCAGTTGTTCGCATACTATGTCGCACATCACAGGGGTTGCGAGATCGATAAGCCGAGAAATCTTGCAAAGAGCGTTACTGTGGAGTGATATGTTGGACCTACGCGGACGGTGGGTTTAAATATGCAATTATTACATATTATATTCCAACCACAGATGAGGTAAACATGGAAGCTAAACTTATACGGGCAGATATTGTGATAATAGCTTCAGCTCATAATCCGAGCATAATGGCTCCACAATGGCTCAAGGATGAATCCTTGATATTGGAAGAACCCAGCCATTTTGTACATACCCCTGATTTAGCTATATTTGAATCGGAGTCTTTTTCATTGGTAGTTGATCATCATCGACTGCAAATCGCAGTTAAAAAGCAAGACAATAAGTCATTAAAATCTTTAGCAAATATCGTTAGTAATTATGTAAAATTATTACCTCATATCCCCTACAAGGCACTTGGTTTAAACTTTATATGGACTATTGAAGTTGATGGTGGAGAGGAACTTCCAAAAATTGAGCTTAACATAAATAAAAGCGATTTAATGTCAGTTTTCGGGGGTTATGACGTCGATTGTGGTGGTATCATTTACGCAAGAAAAGAACCGTATATGCTTAAAGTTGTTATCGAACTTCAAGGAGGAAATACCATTGTTCACAATTTCAATTACAATTATGAACTTGAAGACATGTCGGTGGAATATATAGTAAAGTTGATAGATAATTTTTTAACTATGAAAGAAGATTCGTCGAGTATTGTCAAAGGTCTTTACGCGATAGGAGAAAAGTAGATGGTCATGCCACATCACACAGGTATCGAAGGGATAGGGACGTCAACAGGAGAGCTGTGGGAAGAAAGAGAAGCGCTAATGAGCGTTGGCTTTATGGGATCCCCAAACACTTTTTCCAGACTTCAACCTCCCACCACAGCGCCAAATATCTATTCAGTGCATCGTCCTATTTTTAACACTGTTTCCCAAAGGCTTGCAAGAGGAGAAGAATGGGGGTGCGAGCAATATTATAGCGTTGATCGTGCAAGTAAAAGCTTGCATTCGCTGATAGATTTGGTTGCTGGCACATCTCGGAATGAAACTTTATCAACTTATCCTACTTCGGATTTACGAAAGTTAGAACAGCATTACATCTTCCGAAATCGATCCGAAGTTGTGGGGTTTGCTGTGAACAATTCTTTCCTTTTACAGCCGCTCCACGAAGCATACGAACAGATTAGGAATTATTTTGGAGAGTCGGTACAGGCAGTTCTTGAGGTCGTTGCCGACCCCGAGTTTTTCGAAGATCAGGAATTAGTGATTTTTATTCGCACAGACCTTTCGCCAGATGAAGCTTTTGAAAAGATGGAACAGATTGATGACGAATGGTGGTTGAATGTTCCTGCTAATGTGCGGAAAAAGCTATGTATTGATGTGGAATTCATATGACTTTCGATTGGTCGGAATATTTGAAACTTGCACAGGAACTTGCTGGAGATGGTGCAGGTTCACCGAATGAAGAGGCTAAGTTGCGTTCTTCTATGAGCAGGGCTTACTATGCTGCCTTTTGTAAAGCACGAAATTACTTACGCGATATCGATGGGTATCAAATTTCACAGCATGTAAACGTTCATAAACATGTTCGAGATCAATTCAAAGATAGTTCTGATAAGTCACGTAAAAAGATAGGCACTGATCTAGATCGATTGAGAAAACGCAGAAACAAAGCAGATTATGATGATTTTGTAAATAAACTACCACAATTGACGATAATGTCTTTAAAATCATCTCATAATATTATCTCTACACTAAACACCCTCTAATTAAGAATGAGTCGGCATGATTTCACCCTACGTTTGTCCACGCGCACCCCGTCGCACGACCTCCGGCCCCGCGATGCCCCGCCCTTCAGAGGCTGTCCCACAATTCAAAATCACAACAAAAAGAAG
>JAUWCK010000057.1 GCA_030609345.1 Methanosarcinales archaeon
CATTGAGGTCGCCTTTCACAGATGCTTCAGATAGGCAGAGCGGGTGATAATCGAAATTTCCGCCGCCGATGTCGTAGGGCATATTTCCAAATCCATCCCCATCCGGATCAGCACCTGTATAGTCGCTCCAGTAGTTTCCGCTGATGGAGGGTCCGCCGATTATATTTGGTCCGGTGGTTACGGTGGTGTTCCACTGGTTGGATCCGTCGTCGTAGACGTTATCTGCGTTGTTGAAGTAGTTGTTGTAGATCAGGTTGTTGCTCGAATCGTACAGTTCGATGCCATAGTAGTCGTTGTTCGATGCGGTGTTGTTCAGAAGTATGTTGTCGCTCGAATAATCCAGATAGATGCCGTCGTAGTAGTAGTTCGAGTTAGCGGTGTTGCCTGTGAGTGTGTTGTCGCTCGAATCGTATAGGCCGATGCCGTCACCTTCGTTGTTCGATGCGGTGTTGTTCAGAAGTGTGTTGTCGCTCGAATAATCCAGATAGATGCCGTCGCTATAACCGCCACTATATTTCTGATTTGAGTTTGCAGTGTTGTTTTCAAGCGTGTTATTGTTCGAACCCCATAGGCCAATGCCGTGGTACTCGTTGTTCGATGCGGTGTTGTTCAGAAGTATGTTGTCGCTCGAATAATCCAGATAGATGCCGTCATAGCAGTTCAAGTTAGCGGTGCTGCCTGTGAGCGTGTTGTTGCTCGAATCACACAGGCTGATGCCGTCGTAGTCATTGTTCGATGCGGTGTTGTTCAGAAGTATGTTGTCGCTCGAAAAATATAGGTAGATGCCGCCGTAGTCGTTGTTCGATGCGGTGTTGTTCAGAAGTATGTTGTCGCTCGAAAAATATAGGTAAATGCCGTCATAGTTGCCCGATGCGGTGTTGTCAGAGATGTTGCAGTGATCTGCTCCGTTGAGATAAATCCCAACATTTTCTGTTGCCCCTGTCACATTGAACCCTGAGATGTTTACGTAATTAGCAGTCACCTCGAATACGTGATGATCGGCTGTGCTGTTCGTCACGGTCACCACATCCGCGCCCTCGCCCGCAAGCGTGAGATGCTTGCTCACGTCCACGTTCTCGGCGTAGCTGCCGTTCCACACATAGATCGTCTCGCCCGCGGTCGCATTATCGACCGCTGCCTGTATCGGCGCTCCGCTCGCGTTAAACGCGCTGCCGCGCCACCAGCCAGTCCCGTTGACGCAGATGTCGCCGCAGTCGCAAGAGATCGCGGCTGCCGCCGTTATGGATACCGTAATAAGTGCTAAAATCAGTGCTGCCGTTTTAATGATCGTGTATGTATTCATATCATGCTCACCTCATCTTACTCTCATATTGCACCTTTCCGGTGCAGACGCCTCGCGTTATGCCAGAAGAGCGGATATATCTAAACCACCCCTCCCTTATAAACTTGTCGGGAATTCTTGATGCGGACATTCAGACCGGAGTTTATAAGATATCGCAAAAACAAGCCGCCCGGCTACGAAAGTTGTAGGGTCTAACGAAAATCTAATTCACCCTGGAACGTACCCCCAAGTTGCAGCCTGAAAAGACCTCCGCGATCTTCCGGTATCTCGCATTCCAGCACCCCCGCGCATTCTTTTGCCGGGTGGGCAATTGACTGAAATGGGGTGTTGTGATGCTCTGGTACGGTCAAACTACAATTCTACCATCTCAGCCGCCGCCTGCAGGATCATGAGAGCGTCGAGCGAAGTGACCTGCCCGTCGCCACTGACGTCGGCTGCGTCGTCGTGTACACCGGTGGCTGCAAGGCGAAGTGCGATTGCGGCGTCCGCAGGGGTGAGGTCGCCGTCGCCGTTGAGGTCGCCTTTCACAGATGCTTCAGATGGGCATAGCGGGTGATAATCGAAATTGCTGCCGCCAGCAATCGGGTACTCCGGATCCCCAAGACCGTTGCCGTCCGGATCAGCACCTGTATAGTCGCTCCAGTAGTTTCCGCCGATGGAGGGTCCGCCGATTATATTTGGTCCGGTGGTTACGGTGGTGTTCCACTGGTTGGATCCGTCGTCGTAGACGTTATCTGCGTTGTTGAAGTAGTTGTTGTAGATCAGGTTGTTGCTCGAACTCCTTATGTAGATGCCATAGTTGTCGTTGTTCGATACGGTGTTGTTCAGAAGTGTGTTGTCGCTCGAATCTTCCATGCATATACCGCCCCAGTTGCCCGATGCAGTGTTGTCAGAGATGTTGCAGTGATCTGCTCCGTTTAGATAAATCCCTGCCTGGGAAGTTCCGGTTGCCCCGGTCACATTGAACCCTGAGATGCTCACGCAATCGGCAGTCACCTCAAAGATGTGATCGCTTGAATTTGCGGCTTGAACAATCATTGAAACAGACCCGTTCTCAGACTGGATCGTCAGATGATCCGTCGCCACCTCCACGTTCTCGTTGTAGCTGCCATCCTTGACGCAGATCATATCACCGCTGCTCGCGTTATTCACTGCATCCTGTATCGGTGCTCCGCTCGCGTTAAACGCGCCACCGTCGCGCCACCAGCCGCTCACGTTCACGCAGATGTCGTCGCAGTCGCAAGAGATCGCAGCTGCCGTGATACGTGCGTCAACCAAACCATATCCATACGTGTCGTCCTTCCCCGGATATCCCAAATCTTGTGCCGTCGATTGCAGTTGCAGTCTTACATCTTCATTGTTCACCATCCCATCGCCATTAACATCCGGCAGGTTGGATGAAATGATAAGAGCGGCTGTTCCAGCCACATGAGGCGCTGCCTGGGAGGTTCCGCTCAAATTGCCATAACCATCGCCTCTGGTAGTAGACATTATATTCACGCCCGGAGCAGCTAACTCAACCTCCGGACATATAGATGAAAAAGATGCTTGGCTATCATTCAGATCGGTAGCTGTTACAGCTATCACAGAATCGTACCTGGCTGGATAGGTCACATTTCCGCCATTGCTATTTCCAGCCGCTGCTACCAGAAGCACACCTGCATCGGATGCATTACGACAGGCATTACGAAGTGCTTGGGAATCCTTACTTGTACCAAAGCTCATAACGACCACATCCATATCATTCTCTACCGCCCACTCTATGCCAGCAATCACCCAGCTTTCACTACCATGACCGGAACCAG
The DNA here is from genome assembly GCA_030609345.1 of Methanosarcinales archaeon. Next base: position 3,109 of record JAUWCK010000057.1, read on the forward strand.
CCATTACCTTAACAGCATATAGGCTGGCATTCGGGGCTACGCCTACCACCCCAATCCCGTTCCTCTCGGCAGCGATGATGCCTGCCACGTGGGTGCCATGGCTATCGTAGCTATCATCAAAGGGATCAGAATCGTTGAACACGAAATCATAACCGCCTTTATAATTATCATTCAGGTCTTCATGGGTATAATCTATACCCGTATCAATAACTGCCACTTTAACCCCGGTACCATCAATGCCGTTGTTATGTGCTATTTCACAGCCAATATGGCTCACACCCGAAGAATTCACGTATTCACCGGTTGCTATCGTAAGTATTACATCGTCCTCAATATAGGCGACCCTCGGGTTCTTTTTCATAATGTCTATCGCCTGCTCTGATAAACTGGCAGACACCGCAGGGATTAAGCGATACTCATGTTTTACAACACCTCCCCCACTGTGGATCAATGCCTTTTCCGAGGGAATAGGCATCTGGTGAAATCCGATAATAACATCACGTCGTGGCTCTTCTGAGTAAGCTGTTCCACTTAATACTATGCTAATAATTGTTAAAAACGTTATAAGTGTCAAAAAGGATTTTTTCATATCTTCCTATACTAAAAAAAGTAAAGATAGGGATTTGATAACAAATCCCTATTTTATGTTCTTTGGTTTCTCAGGTGGTTTGTCCAGGCTATCTGATCCTTGATCCAGTGATCGTGGTAGAGTCAGAACCATATAGGGTCGTAACAGTTACTATGTCTCCAACCGTTGCTGAAGGACATTTAAACACTATCCGGGTAGCGTCCCAAGAGATAACACTGGTCTCAAGGACATTGCCTTCGCAAGTGACGGTAACACCGAGCAACTCATTATATGATTCGCCAGATTCATCGCCGAACCCTGAACCACGGATGGTCACAATAGCCCTCCTAATCGTGGCTGAATCGATTGTTACCTGCGGCACAACCACTATTGGCACCAAGTTGCTATTCATGTCACTCTTGACCACACGCAGTCCGTAACTTCCTTCAACCAGTGGTGGGATGGTCACTTTTATCACTGAGGCGGTTATGGAATCAGGTGTCAGTGTTATAGTGTTTACACCATCATCAATAACCACATTGGAAGTATAGTTAATACCATTCACAGTGTTACGGAAGTTAGTACCGGTAATGGTCACATCTGTTTCCTTACCAGCCACCAATTTGCTAGGACTTACATCGTCGACACTCGGGATTACAGGTCCTGTCAGTAATGTAAGGCTGGATGCGTCATACCATGCATGACATCCCATACAGTCCCAACTATCACCTATATGGCCATATCCGAGCTCGCCTTCAGTAGTAGCGTAGTCGTACTGGATATTGTGCAACGATTTGACACCATGACAATCTTCACATCTCCTCATAGAAATCTCTGTACCTGAAACCATGTCGTGGCATACATAACACTTGTCATCATCACCAGGCCAGATGTTATGATGGGTTACGTAATTGTCATGAATCGCTGCCCCTGAAACCGGTGTTGTATTGGCTTCATGGCATGCCTCGCAGCCACCCCATTTCTTACCGGTTGTCCCATTCTGCTCTCTATAGCTGGTATCTGGGGTTATCAATGACGCATTATATGTTGGGATGTAATGCCCATCATCATAGTCGTCAACAAGGCTACCGTGGCAGTGACTGCAATGTCTATCCAGAGCTTCCTCTGCGTTGTGGTGTGGTGATGCAAGATGGCACACCACGCAGTCCCTGATCGGAGAGTCAATGCCTCCCTCTGGACCAAGCTTGTGGCAGTCCGTGCATTTATACCCCTGATTTGGTACTAACATGTGGTGTGTGTCCGGAACGCCAGAACTATGACATGCCCTACAGTCACCTTCTGCAAACCCACCGTACAATGTGTCGTATATCCCCAGATTCTGATTCGCTGGGGGTGGCGGTACTATTGCTAATGCTATACTAATCGTCAGAACAACAATTAATATAGTTAGCCCATGCAATATTCTTTTTCTTTTCACTACTATAATATCCTCCTCCTAGTGTTTATAGCAAGGCATAATACGATCAACTCTTTAAAAAGTTTTCGGTTTTTCGGGCTTTGGGACAAAATTCACACACACCCGGACCCACGCCAGTGCGGCAGTTTTGCCGCCACCAGAGAAGACAACAACCCCCCCATTAATCATCATTAAATACTATGGAAGCGCAATTTGCAAATATGGCTACAGAAGTCTTACTCGAACTTAGTGATGCAGTGGACGAGCGCGAAAAAGAGTTTTCAGAGTTCTCCAGATCAATATCGGAACTGTCGGAAGAGGACCATCCTGATGAGGAGGCATACATCAAAGAGTTTTACGGACGTGTTCATGGTTTCATGGACAAAACGACCGATCTGATCGCAGCATACCAGGAGTATATAGCAGCGCTTGAGAACGCATGTACCGAACAAGAAGAATAGCGATATACGGCAAAGGCGGGATCGGCAAGTCCAGCACCGCCTCAAATGTCGCAGCAGCGTGCGCGGATGACGGGCATTCGGTCACCATCATCGGTTGCGACCCGAAGAGCGATTCCTCGATCACACTGCTCAACGGTAGGCGGATTCCGACAGTGATGGATCTGATACGGCAGGGAGCCAAGCTCTCTCCAGAGAATGTCGTCTACGAAGGTTACAAGGGCGTCAAATGCATCGAGGTCGGCGGACCAGAGCCCGGCGTCGGATGTGCTGGCAGGGGAATCATCGTCGCGGTCACAGAACTGCAGAAGATCACAACAGTGCTTACAGAGAGCGATCTTGTGATCTATGACGTGCCAGGGGATATCGTGTGCGGCGGCTTTGTAGCGCCGATCCGAAAGGGGCTTGTTAGCGAAGCATATATCATCTCGTCAGGCGAATACATGCCGATTTATGCTGCAAACAACATCTGCAAAGGGCTTTTGAAACTGAAGATGCCGCTTAGCGGCGTGATCTGCAATTCAAGGAATGTCCCGAGAGAAGAAGAGATTATAACCGAATTTGCGAGCAGCATCGGAAGTGAACTCGTTGCATTCATCCCGAAAGACGATATCGTGCAGGACTGCGAGCGGCAGGGGTTCTCTGTGCTCGAAAATTCCCCGGACTCCGCAATCGCAGATGTGTACCGCAAGCTTGCGAAAGCGATCATGAACTGCGAACATTCAGCGATACCGGCTCCGATGGAGGACGACAGCCTCCGTGAACTGCTCAATATGTAGGGGTATGTGCGAGGTGCAGACGATGAACAGACAGATATTACTCGATCTTCTTACAAATATTCTAAGCTCGCAGGGGTACGATGTGAACCCCCTGATCCGGGGAACCCATCCGCGAACCGATCTGGTTGTTGCGAAGGACGGGAGGATGACCTGTATCCAGTATGGCGGGACAGAGTCCGATCTGCGGTATTTCGCAGATGCCGTGCAGGGGGCTTACGATGCGCTCTTCATATCCGACGAGATCACTGACCAGATGGCGCTCTTCGCGGATCGGTACAACATCAGGATGTGGGATCGTGCCGAACTTGAGATCCGCATCGGAAAGGCGATGCTTGCAGAGGCAGAAGACGCACGTTACGATCTTCTGGGTCAGGAGTACCAGAAGTCTCATGAGTGTGAGCCTCAGGAGTATCAGGGGTATTCTGCTGGCAGGATGCCAGAGATCATCGAGATCGCAAATGATTCGCGTGATGCGCTGCAGCTTCGATGCGCGGCTATACGCGTGGATGAGAGACGTGCGATCGCGACTGCGAAGGGGTTCGTCAGCGGTATAACCGGTG
>JAUWCK010000047.1 GCA_030609345.1 Methanosarcinales archaeon
CTGACAAGCGTCTTTACAGGTACACTGAGCGCATCATCGATGCCGCCTGCTCCCATTGTCAGTGCCTCGCCGCTGCCAAGAAACCGCAGTATATCAAAAGCAGTGACGATTCCGAGCAGGATATCGTTCTTGACGACCGGAAGGCGTCTGAATCCGTTATCGATCATCAGTTTACCGACAGTCCCGATTGGAGCATCCGGTTCAACAGTCACCACATTCGTTGACATGTAATCGGCTATACTGGCGCCGATCTTGATGCTTGCGACCAGTTGCATGAAATCCTGTTCGGTCACGATTCCTGAGACGCGCTCATCCTTGTCCATGATCGGCAGGTATCCGACGTTCGCATCTTTCATTAGTTTCAGAGCGTCCTCGATCGAGGAGTCTGTGTGCAGGTATGCAACATCGGTCTCCATGATCTCGCGTACCTCCTCGTTGACCGCAGCCAGTATGTTGCCATCGAACCGGTTGGTGACAAGAGAATGCCTCGGTCCGCCGCACAGAAAATCAACGATGTCCCTGCATACGATAATGCCTCTTAATTGCTGCGTGCCTGCATCAGCGATCGGGATTCTTCTGAATCCATGATTCAGCATCGTTTTGACGGTGCTCATGATCGTTGTGGTCGGCGGAACCGTCACAACGTCCTCTGTCGCTATTGCAAGTATGTCGCCGTGGTGTATAGCGGCATGTGCATTAATTTTATCGCCGCCTCGATCCAGTGCGCCTCCAACCATCGTTATGCGCGGTTTCGTTGTTTGTTGTCTTTTCATTACATCACCAATCAAATCACGTGTGATCATGATTGTCGCGGTGCATTTAAAGCTTACTACCCTTGTACCACCAATCACCTCTTACAGGTCATGCAGTGTGTGGTAAGATGTCCAATCATTTAAAGGTATTGGACGGATTGGGCACGTTTTGTTAATTTCCTCTGGTCGGTTGAAAAACATGACGCAAATCCTGCAAACACTGGTACGATTGGACTTCCGGAATCAGTGAAATCGATGTTGATGGCTTCGCCGCTGCTGTCGCAGTCAGTGGCTAAAAGTTTTATTTACCACTGATTAATATAGATTACGCAGATTAACGGTGTAAATGGCTTTTTAGATCAATAGTGCTACATTCTGGCAGTTGTGCTTACATAAGACAATCCGGCGTTCCCAGAAAATAATAAAATTCAAGTCTCACACTGCCAACACCAACATCTATATCAGTGTAACATAGAGTGGAAGACCGCCATGGTTTGGAAGGAGGTACCCGGATCAAGCAGATTGCACTGATCACAGATGATTTCTCGCTGTACCAATCGGTCATCTCTGAGATACGGTCGAGAAATCTCAAGATTGCGACGTTTCGAGTCGGTGAAGAGATACCGGTACATATCGGAGTTGTGATCACCACTGAGCCAGAGACCGGCGCGATCGACTTCGATCCTGATCACGTCGTTATAGCAGGTCCCGCGGAGCGTGCCGATACGGTCGTGGATCGTGCGATTATGAAACTGCGGGATATCAAAGACGTTAGTATCATCATAGGGATCGATCCTGGTGAGCGCACAGGCGTTGCTGTGCTCGCTGAAACTGCAGTGGTCTCTACCCACTGCGTCCCGATGGCGGATGTCTACCAGACCGTGCTTCGAATCGTGGAGTCCGTGCATCCAGGGCACGTGATCATCCGCGTCGGACATGGAGCACGGCTGATCAGAACCCAGATTGTCAATTCGCTGACCAAACTCGGAGCGCACATAGAACTGGTGGATGAGACCGGAACCACGCCGGCAAAGGGCAGGGATGCCGATATACGTGCAGCAATCAGAATCGCACATCTGAAAGGCACGCCGATTGGGAAAAAGTTCATAACCCCGTCGATTGGCGAGATTCGGTCGATTCAGGATCAGAGCAGGGAGAAAACAGGGGGCGAACTGACGATCTCACGTGCTCTTGCCGAAAAGGTTGCTACCGGTGAATTGGTCCTTGAAGATGCGATTTTGATACAGAAAGGAGAGAAATGAAACCTTGACAAACACATCTGTCCGACAAAACTTTATAGCGACGAATGGTTAACTATTACGGTAACAATATACGTAATCACGGTGGTTGCAAATGGGCATAATAAAAAAGATCAGAAAGAATCTCTCTTCGGCGTTTAATAAGATATTCAAGCGTGGAAAGATACGCAGGATCGGCATATACGGTCCTCCGAACGCTGGCAAGACCACGCTTGCGAACAGGATCGTGCGGGACTTTACAGGGGATGTGGTCGGCTCGGTCTCTGATATTCCGCACGAGACGAGAAGGGCGCACCGCAGGGAAGGTGTAACCATCGAGTCAAACGGTGCTTCCATCACGCTGGATATCGTGGACACTCCAGGGCTTGCGACAAAGATCGATTTTCAGGATTTCATGGCAAAGGGACTTTCCGAGGACGAATCGAGGCGGCGGGCAAAGGAAGCCACTGAAGGGGTGATCGAGGCAGTAAGATGGCTCGACGATCTCGAAGGCGTGATCCTGGTGATGGATGCGACCGAAGACCCGTTCACACAGGTAAACGTCACTGTGATCGGCAATATGGAGGCGCGCAAGCTCCCGCTCCTGATCGCTGCAAACAAGATCGATCTCGACAATTCTGCACCCTCCCGCATCAAGAGCGCATTCCCGCAGCATCCGATGGTGCCGATCTCTGCGCTTAATGGCGACAACGTCGATGTCCTGTACGAGAAGATCGCAGAACATTTCGGGTGATTTCGATGAAAGGCATACAGATGGATCTGATCTCATCGGATAAACTCGATCGGCTCACATCGGTTGAGAAGATCCGCATGATCCTTGATGGCGTGGAGAGCGGAAAGATCATCGTCCTTGAGAGGGGGCTAACTCCGCAGGAGGAGACGAAGCTAATCGAGGCGACGATGACTAAAATAACCCCTGGCGAGTTTGCTGGCATCGAGATCGAGAGCTATCCCGGAGCTGTGCATCAATCATGGTTTGACAAACTGCTCAAGAAGCCGATCGACCGAGCCCGCTTGACCGTGATAGGACCTGCCGACCAACTGAAGATGCTGAGGCGGGACCGGGACGTGATCAGCGCGATGGTCTCTGCGAGGTGAGGGTTGTGTGTGAGAGTGTGGGCGCGGGGGTTTGGAGGTACTGCGTTGGGCAAGTACCATCTGAAAAAGAGATTAAACTATTTAGAGGACTGTGATAAGCATGGATAAAATTCAATTTGACAAAGCATATTATATCAAAGTAGGAGTGAGAGGAGTTTGGGAAGAAGATAGTATAAAACAACGGCAAAATTAGAATTAGGTGGGGTGACACCAAATTAGAGGATATTCAAAAGGGTAATTGGGATAAAATCAAAAACGAGATTCAAGAAGATTTTAGAGCTAGAAATAAAGCGAGTGGATATGCACAAGATTTTAATGCTTTAAAAAATATTTGTGATGCTGGCAGCAATACGGTTTTCGTCACTTTTTATAACTCTAAATTCTGGTGGTGCAGGGTCAAAGATGAGATGGGAAAGGATAGAATTAAGGAAGATGGAACCTCTAAATACCGTGAGGTGGCTGGAAAGTGGAGTGATCAAGATATAGTTGAGAAAGTGCTCTTATCAAACCAAATTCCCGGCAACTTGTCTAAATTACAAAGGTACCCTGCAACATGTTGTAAGGTGGTAGGAATAGATCACTTGAGACGTTTGATAAATGCAGAACACAGTCCTGAATACAAATCCATTTCAGAGGCTAAAAAAGAACTAATATCAAGGGTTGGAGCTGGAATAAAATTATTACATTGGAAAGACTTTGAAATTTTGGTGGATTTGGTTTTCCGTCAAGCAGGATGGAGAAGGGCAAGTGTTCTCGGGGAAACAATGAAATTTTTTGATTTATTGCTTGAAGAACCGATAACTAATGATCGATATGGAGTTCAAATAAAAGCTGAAACCTCAAGAAAGGAATTTGAAGATTATGCAGAGCGTTTTACCAATGGTGAATTCGGTAAATTCAGGAGACTTTATTTTGTAGTTCATTCAACCGATGATAAAAAATCATCAGGGGATCACGGTGATTGGGACGAAGGTTATAAAAAAGTGGAACTCATTTTTGCAGACGAACTGGCAAAAATGGTAGTAGACGGAGGTTTGGTCGATTGGCTGATGGAAAAAATTCAATAACGTAAAACGTTATACAAAACGTCTTTAACGTCCATGTCCAATATATCCAACTGGAGGCATTCCAAATGAAAAACTTGCATCTACCAATAATCATCGAGATGGATGAGGATGGGTATTACATCGTAAGCTGTCCGCTATTCAAAGGTTGCCATTCCTACGGCGAAACTATAGATGAGGCGTTGAAAAATATAAGAGAAGTTATAGATATATGCCTCGAGGAGACAAAGGTCAAGGAACTGAACAAGTTTGTGGGATTCAGGGAACTGCAAGTGGTCCAGAATGCCTAAACTTCCTGTAATTAAAGGTAGAGAACTTGTAAAGTGTTTGGAATCTGCTGGATTTAGGGTTACCAGAATAAAAGGTTCTCATGTGAGATTGAGATCGGGAGATGGACGGGTAACAACTGTTCCGGTGCATGGAAACAAGGACATACCCAAAGGACTTATGCGTAAAATAATCAGAGAAGACTTGGAAATAAGTTTAGAAGAATTTTTAGAGTTGTACTCAAGGTATATAGGAAGATGAGAGAACGATCAGCCGCCTGTATCGATCTGACTTTTCTGCGAGGCGGTCTTGTGGTTGGGTCATTGTTTGTGCGCAATCCTTCGAGTGTTTTTGGCATATACGTTTGGCGCCCGCTCAAATCACGCCAAACGTCAGGAACACGCCAAGCACAACCAGAATTATTCCGGTCACCAGTCGTATCATGGCTCTTTTCTCCTTCCTGAACCGGTCCACCTTTGTCGGACTCAACCCGACGACGATAGCGGTTCCAATTATCAGTAGCGGGAGGATCACACCAAAATTATACACGCATAAATATACGATCCCTTCAAGTTCTGCTTTCTGCACCGCGATGAGGTTTAGTATCGTCAGGTAGATAGCCCCAACGCACGGTGCCTTCACAAGCGAGAATAGGGCGCCCAGACCCAGTGCAGAGAGGACACTATTCTCCTTGACCATCCGTTCCATCACGCCTTTCATAAACTTGGAACTCTCGAAGAGTGATTTCGCCTTTATTTTTATGTAAAAGTAGTCGTAGATGTGCATGATGCCCAGTGCTATTGTGATCGCGCCGAGAACGAGGTTTAATGAACGTAGATCGCTTGCAAACGACAAAAGCCCGATTCCGGTCAGGAGATAAACCAGAAAGATCCCGAAAGAGAAGAAAACAATGAATTTCATGACCTCGAACTTCTTTTCGGTATTCGATAGTATCATCGCCGCCATGAAAGCCACCACTGCAAAGAGGCACGGATTTGCCCCTGCTACCAATCCTGCCAGAAACACCGTAAACAAAGTCAGCGGTACCGATATACTGATGATTGCCGTATTCGAAACCGCACTTTTCTCTGCGCCCCCGCTTCGGTAGCTTACCTGCGCGCCTTCTATCTTATGATTTCCTGAGGGCGCTTTCGGATCAATATAAGCCAGATAAGTTATGTTTCTCGCCTCTCCCGGAGATAGTGTCCCGTTCCATACAGTTTCACCTTCTATTATGCTGAAAAAATCCGGATAACTGTCGATCAGGATCACATCCGTCGTTATATTCTTCTTGTTTGCCATAGAGACCGTCACCGTAACGTTCTCGCCAGGATTTAACTTGACAGGACTGATCTCCTTATACACCTCGATCTCCGGATCATAAAGCGCGTTATTTATCGAACTTATGAGAAGATTCTCCAGTTTTGAAAGATTGTTTCCGTAATCGCTGTACAGTATGATCTCCCTCTCCTGCACCACCATCGAGGGCACCTCGACGATCCCGTATCCGTCCATCATCTTAATTCCGGTAGCCGTGTTGGAATTGTATTTGCTGACGAGTATCTGGTCCCCGAACTCTCCTCCGATCCGGTCCAGTACCCTCTCAGCAGCCTCGCAGTGCGAACAATCCGAATCAAAGAAGAGTATTATGCCTACGGTCTCGTCGGAAGCTCCTGCTGTAGCTGCAAACGTTGCTATCAAAAATGCGGCGATGACCACAGCCGCAGCAATCTTCTTATGCTCATAGCCAGCCATGCGTCTACTGTTTCAGGACGACGCTGCACGTCGAGTTTGCTACCGTAACGTTACCGTAAACCACCGAAGCGTTGAAATGATACGTTCCCTCGGATATGCCTGAGCAGGATGAGCACGCAGGCATCTTGTATGTGAACGTCACGTTATTAAGCCCGCGGGTGAGGTTTGTCATAGTCTCCTTAAACAGCATGTTCTTGCCCCGCTTGTTCGTGATTCCTGACACATTAGCGTAGACCCCGCTAACGTCTGTTGCGGATTTGAGCATCACTGTGATGTTCATGATCTCGCCTGAGTGGTACGTGTCCCCATCTGTGGTTACGTTCTCGATCTCCACCGAATCGGTGATGGGTTCGGTTACGCATCCGGTGAGCAGCACTGCCATGCAGATCAAAACTCCTGCGAATGTCAGTCTTCTTATATGTTTCATCTGTTCACATCTATCGTCTGTAACCATAATTAATACATCCCACTGACACTGTCTGAAAATTCGAGTGTTTTTCGTCGAGATGCAGCCCTCACCCTCATATCGGCAGTCCCAGCCACCCAAACGCCCCGATCATCTTCAGTCCCATATACGCCATTACAGCGATGAAGACGTACTTCAGTTCCTTCGCGGGCAGTCTGTGTGCAGCCATGACGCCGACCTGCGCCATCGGTACGCTCGTTACAACGAGTGAAAGACATGATACGAGATTCACATACCCGATCGAGTACGCAGGCAGACCCTCGACTCCGAGTCCGTTGACGGCATAACCGATCACGCCACCGATGCTCGATGCTATCATCACCGCATTCGAGGTTCCGACTGCCAGATGCATCCTGAATTTGAGCAGAAGCACCATCACTGGAATCATCAATACGCCGCCACCGATCCCGATGATACCTGACACGATGCCGATCGGAAAGCCACAAGCCACCCAGAGAAGCGGGCTATCCTTCGGCTCTTCCGTAATCGCTGAAGGCTTCGCGGTGAGCATCCTGATGGCGCCTGCAAGGACCACCAAGCCAAATGAAACCGTCAGCACCCCGGCAGGCAGATGCGCCGCAATCGTAGCGCCGATCACTGCTCCAACTGCGCTCGCAGTACCAAGAAAGACGCCAGCCCGCCACCAGACCGCACCCTTCCTGCTGTGCCCTACTGCGCTGCTTGCAACGGTTGGGAGCACGACAAGGAGGTTCGTCCCAAACGCAAGCAGGATCGCGATATCCGGAAGGACGCCCATCGCCTGGAATACCCAGAACTGCACCGGAACCATGATGAAACACCCACCGACTCCGAGCAGCCCGCTCGCAAGCCCGACCGCGATGCCTGTGATGGCGAGTATGATTATTGCTGTGGCAGGATCCATCGTCTCACCTCAGTCTCCAATCGTGATGCGCTGCCAGCTTGCCCGGATGTTCGAATGCATGGATC
>JAUWCK010000177.1 GCA_030609345.1 Methanosarcinales archaeon
CATCAACGATATTCGCGTGTGGCGATACCGTGACCGAGAGCTGCCGATTCAACTGCAATCTCTCCTGTCAATCGGGACACGGTCTCGTAATCGGAGCCGATAATATCGTGATCGATGGCAACGGTCATACGCTGGATGGCATAACTCCGGGCGGTTGCAGTGGATTTGGGATACAGCGTTCAGGAATCTTCAATCAAGGCTATGACGGTGTGACGATCAAAGATCTTGAGATTACGAACTTCTGCAACGGAATCTACTTAAGAGGCGATGAGATCACAGGAGATGTTGTCAACAACAACACGATAGATAACTGCGAGATACATCACAACGGCAACGATCTCGAGGATACGGCAACTCATGGCATCAAGATGCATTATGTGTACGAAAGTGCGATAAGCAATAATCTGGTGCATCACAACAAAGGCAAGGGCACGAGCTGCGAGAACGGGGGAAATGGGATTTTCTTAAACTCCGGCGATTATAATGTGATAGCCAACAACACGGTCTATGACAACACCAAAGCCGGAATTTTCACGAGGATGAAGCCCAGGTACAACAGCGTAACCGGCAACAGGGTGGTGAGGAACGGGCAGGGTGGAATTATTCTGCGATGCAAGCTCTCCAGTTTCTTCACAATCGAGAACAACATTGCGACAGATAATAAAGGTCCCGGAATCTATGTGGGCGGTCCTGGTAATACGCTCCGGTATAATACCGCAACAGATAATAAGAACGGCTCCACGTACGGGGACGATGCCTCCATCGCCAATGGAATCCGCATCTCACGAGAGGCAGACGACACCACCTTAATCGAGAATAATGTCACAGGCAACGATGCTGTCGATGTGCATGTGAGAGATGATCTTACAGGCATTACCGGCTACAACAACACATACCAGACTACCTCGAATTATGAGGATTATTCACGAGACAGCCAGGTGGTCTGGGGAAAGAAGGTTGTTGGGAGAACTGAGTCATTCAAGAGTTTTGAATCAGGAACGGAACTGCCAGCGGTCAAGGTGACGCCAATTATGGCAACACTGATCGTGGTTGCACTACTGGTATTCGCGATATTTGGATATTCGAGAAAGAAATAATATGATAAAGAGAGTACTATTTATATTGTTGGTCATCTCATCGGTGGGGTTGGTAAGCAGCCATGAAGATATCGAGAATCTCACAGAATATGCAGAAAAATTATCACTTGTAAAAAATTATGATGGCGCAGGCGTATTGTATAACAGAATCGCACTGCATCATAGCAACGCAAGCGACTGGAACAATGCATCGAGATATTACGCGCTTGCCGCCCTGAATTTCACGATGGCAGGAGACTATGAGTCTGCTGGTGCAAGCTACCGGCTCGCTGGTGACTGCTGCGCTGGACAGAAAGAGTGCGACAATGCCCTGGAATACTACGAACTCGCAGCAGAAAGTTACAGAAAGAACGATCCCGATTATGACGACTCATGGATCGATAAGAAGATACGAGAGTGCAGGGAAAAGTCGTTGATGAGCGGTCTCGTGATCTTCGGGATACTCATCGGGATGCTCAAGTTCTCAAGCAAAGCAGCGTTCGGGATGGGATTTTCCAGACTGAAGACCCGGGAAATTCTCGCAGTCGCATCGATCTACCTTGTTGTGCCGCTTCTGATGTGTGCATTGATCAGCGTTGCGGATGATGCGCTCTACGAAGCGATAAACGCACTCTTTGGGCTGGGAATCGCATTCGGGGTGTTTCAGCTGACGATAGCGATATCGCTCCTCGTTCTTGGATTTTACACCGTCAGAAAGTGGAACCAGACAAAAAAGGACGTTAGCAGGAGAACGTTTCTCCTGATGGCGCTGCCGTGTCCTGTATCGCTTGCAACGATCTTTCTGACGTGCGCATTTCTTGTGATTGCAGGCATGGGGGCTCTCAAAGCAGGGCTACTCGTCGGAAGTATATTCTTTTCGACTATTATCGTGATAACCGCAGTTTTACGAAGGACCCGGTTCAGCAAGAAGCCCTCGAATCTAGGAAGCATGATGATATTCTTCGGTCTCCTATATCTCCTCTCCATCCTGCTCGTTCCAGCATACCTGCCTGTGAGCGAGATGGGGATATCAATTAGGGGCTTCCCGGTGAGCGATATGATTCCGGGATTTCTCTTCATCCTCGCCATGACCAGTATCGGATTTATGCGAGGGAGGATCAGAATCGCTAACAGGAGTGAATAAAGGAGGAGTAAAATGGAACTACTGGACGAACTTATGAAAATTCTGCTTACGATTAACAATGCGATGCTGTATCCTGTGCTGATACTGCTGATACTGCTGGTTGCTCTCTGTTTCGTGTTCGCAGGGGACATGATCGCTGAATACTCAAAACGGAGCAAAGGATTCGATGACAAGTTCAACGGAGGTCATCTGAGCGGTTTTTACGAGGCGGTGAAGAGACTGGTCGCAGAGCACCGGAACCCCAACGATGAAAACGCGCTCTCTGTGAAAATCGAACGGTTGCTGCAGGAGTACGGGGCAGAAGCCGGAAGGAAACTCGGAAATACCCGTCTTCTGATACGGATCGGTCCGATGCTCGGGCTCATGGGCACCCTGATACCACTGGGTCCTGCACTCCTCGGGCTTTCTGCGGGAAACCTCGAACAACTGGCAAACAATCTGGTGATTGCGTTCACCTCGACCGTGGTCGGGCTTCTGATCGGTGCAGTCGCGCTCACAGTTGCAAGCGTCAGGCAGCGGTGGTACTCGCAGGACCTGGATGACATGGAGTATATGGCAGAGTTATCGATTGCGAAGGAGGGTGATGATCGATGAAAACGAGATTTATGGGGCGGAAACGGCGGTCTGAGCTTAACAGTCGCTCGGGAGTGGATGAGGATCCCCTCGATGGCGTGGCGAACCTCTTTGATGTGGCGATCGTCTTTGCAGTGGCTCTGATGCTTGCGCTTGTTACGTACCACAGCCTTCCTGAACTGGTCTCGTCCACATCGAATGTGACAATCGTGAAAAATCCGGGAACTCCGGATATGGAGATCATAACCAAGCACGGCGAGACAGTGGAAGTCCAGAAGTTAACAGACGAGGACGTTTTAGGCATGGGAAGGATTCTGGGCACCACGTTTCTACTGGAGAGCGGTGAGGTGGTTTATGTGCCTGCGAATGCGACTGGAACCAAGTAGCATGGTGCCGGTTCCGCTATTACTGGTGACAGGAACTGGAACCGTGAGTGATATGGATCGAGACGGCGGGATTGCTTGCCACAATCACAATCGCCATGCTGCTCTGGATGCATACGTTCAAAGGTATGAATGCCGTTTTAGGTTTTTTGCAGCAAATCTAACTTTTTTAGGGCAACTTACTTCTACACCTAACACCATATTGTCCTGAAACATGAAAAGAGGTGAATCATAATGGATTGCGAATGCGACGGAAGATGCGCTCATTGCAGGTGCAAGGAGCGGGTAGCAGACGAAGATGCTGATGAAGACGAGTGAACGAAGAAAGAACATCGCCAAT
>JAUWCK010000083.1 GCA_030609345.1 Methanosarcinales archaeon
TATTCTTGCGGTAGGGCATATTCAGAGGTGTAAACTGGGCAGTTCATGCAACGTAATCCTATTCGAAAGCGTCGATCGCCCACGATTTCCCGTGGTTATCTTGGCGGCATGA
This sequence comes from Methanosarcinales archaeon, assembly GCA_030609345.1. The sequence continues at coordinate 113 of JAUWCK010000083.1, forward strand.
CTATTTTCGGAGCAAAAATCGAGAGTGCCGGATGGAACTAACAGATATGCGCGATCCCAATGACATAAAGAATTTTTATATAGTTTCGATGATCCTATTCGCGCTCATTAACAGGGTTATCGATCTCGGAGATGAGATTGTAACTTCGGGAACTCCTGGAGTTCCAGGAACATATCGATGATTACGTCTGTTAGGCATTCGTAGTTTTAATCGGGATGCCTAAATTCAACCTCTGCCCAAGCGGAAAGTATTTATTACACTACCTGATAATCCGATTGTACTATACATTTCGCGTTAGTGCGAAGTGTATAAACATAATACGAGGAGATAAATATGACCGTAAAAGTAAACGAAGAAGAATGTACAGGGTGCGGAACATGCGTGGACGAGTGCCCTGCAGAAGCAATCTCCCTGAACGATGACGACATCGCTGTGATCGATCAGGATGAGTGTACCGAGTGCGGAACCTGCGTGGACGCCTGTCCTGCAGGAGCAATAACGATGGAAGACTGAAACGGTCGTCCATCATTTTATTTTTTTTATTGATTATTATGGAAACGATAACAGTTGGCATACTCGGGGCAACCGGCGCTGTCGGGCAGCGGTTCATCGAGGCGCTTTCAGACCATCCATGGTTTGAACTGACCGCACTTGCAGCATCGGAGCGGAGCGCTGGCAAGCCCTACTCGCGTGCTTCCAACTGGAGACTCTCGTCTCCGCTCCCGGACGAGATCGGGGAGCAGGTTGTGGTTTCCATGAAGCCGGAAGAAGTCGAAGCAGACATGGTCTTCTCAGCGCTGCCAGCGGATGTTGCGCGCACCGTCGAGCCAGCGTTCGCCCGCGCCGGTGCCATGGTTGCGAGCAATGCGTCTGCATTCAGACAGGAGCCGGATGTGCCGCTCCTAATCCCTGAAGTAAATTCCGATCATCTCGGTCTGCTCAATATCCAGCGAGAGGCGCGGGGCTGGGACGGCGCGATCGTGACCAACCCGAACTGTTCCGTGATCATGCTCGCGGTCACGCTAAAGCCGCTTATGCAGTTCGGGATCACTGATGTCAAGGTTGCGACGATGCAGGCGGTCTCGGGCGCGGGATATGATGGCGTAGCATCGATGGCGATTCTTGATAATGTCGTCCCGTACATTGGTGGTGAAGAGGAGAAGGTCGAGAACGAGGCGCAGAAACTGCTCGGAAGATTCGATGGCAGTTCTGTCGTCGACGCTGAGTTCGATGTGAGCGCAAGCTGCCACCGGGTGCCGGTTCTCGATGGGCACACCGAGGCGGTATGGATAACGATGGCTGATGACCCTACACCTGCTGAAGTTCGGGACGCATTCTTAAATTTTGATCCGGGACTTGATCTCCCGACCGAGCCGGAGCGCGTAATCATCGTCCGCGACGAACCTGACCGACCACAGCCGAGACTGGACCGGGACGCAGGCAACGGCATGAGTGTCTCTGTCGGGCGCATAAGGGATGGGATCAGGTATATTACGATGGGGCACAACACGGTTCGGGGCGCGGCTGGCGCATCGGTGCTGAATGCCGAGTTGATGCTGAGTCGCGGGCTATTGTGAGCGGTCGATCAAAACCTGCTCAGCCGGGCGACCAGTTAAATTAAATCAGATTGCTGCCCCTATCTCTAATATGAAGTGGCTTGCGAGAACTGTCGCTATATGCGCGATCATAAGCATACTCTCGATGGTCGCGGTTCTTCTCTACACATCCACCGAAGATACGCTACCAAGTCTCTGTGCAGTAAAGCCAGTCTACCTGCTGGCAGCGGTTCTCCTGCACATCCTCTCTTACGGCATCTGGGGGTTCCGAATATCGGTGCTCTGCAGGAGTCTTGGCGAGCGCGTAGGTATCATCAAGTCAACCGAGATCGCGACCTCAAGCTTGCTCATGATGGCAATCACTCCATCGAGCGCGGGCGGTGAGCCGGTCATGGTCTACATGCTCATGAAGGAAGGGATAACGCCAGGGAAGTCGTCAGCGATCGTCGTTGCAGGGCGGTTATTCGATGCGGTCCTGCTGCTTCTTGCGCTGCCACTTGCAGTGATCACGTTAAAGAGCGTATCGTTTGAACTCGACATCCTCCTCATAGCTGCCGCGCTTACCATGGTACTGGCGATATCCGCATTATGGATGATCATATTCAACCACGGTCGTTTCATCTCGGCTGTTACCGCGGTCTCTGAGAGGGTCTTTCGTCTTGTCGGACTCGGAAATATCCCGGATACGATCATCGGAAAGATAGAAGAGGAGATAATCGAGTTCAAGGACGGTTTTATCACAGGTGCCCGCTGCAGGAGATCGGACATGCTTCTCGCAGCCGGTGCAACCGTCCTCTTCTGGACCGTCGAGTTCATGCTCATTCCGCTCATCCTCTACGGGCTCAATGTGCCGGATGCGTTCTCCCTGATCGCGGTCGCGTTTGCAGCCCAGGTGATCATCTCGATCGTCATGGTCGTGCCCCTGACACCGGGCGCGTCAGGGGTTGCGGAACTCTCATCCACCGCACTGCTGGCTACCTTCATACCGCTGCATCTCGTCGGCATCGTGGTGATCTGCTGGAGGGCGGTGACGTACTACCTGAATGTGATCGTGGGCGCGTTCGTGAGTATCAGGATCGTGAAGAACATGGATTACATCACAAAGCGGTTCTCCAGGTGAGTTCATTTTCAAATACCTTATGCGGTACTGGACTCCCTGTCCAGTCTCATCTCCGCAAGAAGTTTACCTGCCTTCGATTCGTACTCCACGATGTATGCAGACGCCCGGATGGCAAGATCCAGTCTGGTTTCGGGAGAAACACCGCCCTTATCGCGAATCTCTTCGATCACACCGCCGTACTGATCCGGATCGGTTACAGCAGCGACACTCCGAAAATTCTTTATCGCCGATTTCAGTAGCGTAACGCCCCCGATATCCATGCTCTCGATCGAGCTCATCGGGATCAGGTTCACGACAACGATTCCGATATCCCCTGTCGCGATTGCGGCGTGGACTTCCGGGTGGAGTGTCTTTATCCTGCCACCAAGCATCTCAGAAAATCCCGTCAACTCAGATACGTGGCTTACCAGAATCCCGTTTCGCGAAATCTCTCTTGCAGTCCCTTCTGTTGCGATTATCTTTATTCCAAGACCCGACAGATCGTTTGCGAACTTTTTCAGGTCTCTTTTATCTGATACGCTTATCAGGGCTCTTTTCATTCCAATTCTCACCATCTTGGATCCACTTACATCTTTTCCATGATTTCAAGAAATTCTTTGTCTTCTTCGAGAATTTCGTCGATCTCTTTCAGTGCTACCTTTTTGGGTATCTTTATCGATTTTAGATCTCCGTCTTCGGTCAGCACGAATCTGTTAAACGTTTCCATGTTCAATCCTCCTGTATATCCATTCGATTAATTCGGGGTACGCGATCTCGTTGTTGGCTACCTTAAGTGATATATACACCAAACCCCCCAACGGCGTATTGAGTTTGAAGTTGTTCTGCTTCAGAAATAATTTCATGGTTTCTGTGGCGGTTCTCTTATTCCCATCGACGAATGGATGACCTCGAATAATTTCATACCATAAAATTGCTGAGATGGTTGCGATCTGTCGTCTGTAATCCTTCTTTGAGATTTTTGACTCTATTTTTGTGATAAGAAAATCTACAGCACCTCGATTCAAAACTGATCCACCCAGTCTCTTGTTTATCGCTATTCGCGTCATCAGAAGTTGGTATTATAATTTCGGTCATCTTTCCTTTGTACCCTGCTTGGCTTTACCGATCATAAACTCCACCTCCCTCCGAAACCGGGCGAGCTTGCCAGTATTCCTGATGACATGATCCGCAGATGCGATCGCCTCGCCGATGCCCCACCGCATCTCGCGCTCGTCCCGCGCCTTTAATGATTCCATGCTTGTGATGGCATCGGATCGTTTTCTGCCAGAGATACGTTTCAGGCGCGTATCGATCGGCGTATCGATTGCTATCAGCATAAAATCGCCTCCGAACTCGCATCTGAAGCGATCCACCTCGATAAGTCCTCTGATCCCGTCGATAACCATGGTATCAGCCGTTTCATAGAGTTTGCGGATCGCTGGCACGCACCGCTTTGCAATCGCATCCATCCCTTCTGCTGCTCTTAACTGGTCAGCAAGCCCGCCGGTATTCACATCGCTCGGGTCAAGCCCGCGTCTCTCTGCTTCTTCCCGCACGGCGTCGCCCATCACGATCACAGGAATGCCGCGCCTCTGCGCCACTCTTGCCGCTTCCGACTTTCCTGATGCGGGCATGCCCACAAACGCGATGATTCGCATGTCATAAAGCTCATCTGGCGCAACCCTTAACTGTTGGGATTGTGATCATAACATATTGTTGCGCCGCTGTGGCTTAGCTCGGTAAAGCGGCTGATTCGTAATCAGCAGATCGTGGGTTCGAATCCCACCGGCGGCTTTCATCCGTTAGCAAGAAAGAAGGGATTGGGGTTCCAATGGCAGATTATGTCGCCGAAGACTGGCAGGAAACAATTGTGTTTCATGAATATCATCCACTATCGGTAAACTATCGAATGTCAGGACAGTACCCAATTTCTGCCGCACTCCAACTCCGCCACATCTCAGATGCGGATCATGAGTCGCGGTACGGTATCTCGATCTCGAGAAAGTCCCTTGCGACCCGCACATGATCAAATACCTCTTCCGCATCCTTTAGAATCGGTGAAGCATCCGCATATCTCGAACTGATGTGCGTCAGCACCAGTTCCCGTACTCCCGCCTCCTTTGCAAGGAGTGCCGCCTCCCGTGCGGTGGAGTGCATGGTCTCGCGTGCCCAACCGACGAGATCATGCGCCAGACTGCTGTCATGGATCAGCAGATCAGCGCCACGGCTTGCCTCGAGCACCTCCTCAGTTGGTCTGGTATCTCCGGTGTAGACGATGCACCGCCCCGGTCTCGGGCTGCCAAGCACATCCTCGGGATGCACGGTAGTCCCGTCCACGACAACGCTCTCGCCATGCTGCAATCTCGAAAACAAAGGTCCCGGCGGGACTCCAAGTTCGATTGCCCGCTCCCGGTTGAATCGTCCGGTTCTCGGGTGCTCGGAGAGTGCGTATCCGATCGAGGGCACATTATGCTCGGTCCTGATAGCGAGAATATCATACTCGTCCACTTCGACCACGTCTCCCGGGAACAGTTCTATGATCTGCACCTCAAACTTCGGTCTGGTATGCCCGATGCGCGTGAGATACTCGATCTCGTCTCCGGATCGCTCTGGCGCGTATATGAACAACGGATCGGTCCGCCCCTGGAAGGACATGGTCTGGACCAGTCCCGGTATGCCAAGGATGTGATCGGCGTGGAGATGGGTGATGAAGATAGACGAAAGTTTCATCATCCCGGTCTTTGCCCGCATCATCTGCTGCTGGGTTCCTTCGCCGCAATCAAAGAGCATCAGCTCGCCTTCGCGGTTGACAAGGATTGCGGACGGGTTCCTGTGCGGTGTCGGAAGCGAGCCGCCGGTTCCCAGGAATGTTACACGGAGCATGTATGCCGTATTTCAGTCCATGGGTATTTAGTTGTTATTA
>JAUWCK010000203.1 GCA_030609345.1 Methanosarcinales archaeon
CTTTCGAAGCAGACGATCATGATGGTCGGGCTTCAGGGCGGCGGCAAGACCACGACCACGGCAAAACTGGCACGGTACTTCCAGCGGAAGGGCTTGAAGCCCGCGGTGATCTGCGCGGATACCGACCGCCCTGGTGCTTACGATCAGTTAAAGATGCTGTGTGAGAGTTTGAACATCGCTTTCTATGGGGAGCGCACCGATGATCCCATCGGAATCGTAGAGCGGGGGCTTGGCGAATTAAAGGCGTATGATGTGAAGATCATCGATACCGCGGGCAGGCATTCCCTTGAACACGACCTGATCGAGCAGATGGAGACGATACATGCGATCTCCCAACCGGATCAGAAACTGCTTGTACTGGACGCCGCGATCGGGCAGCAGGCAACGGATCAGGCACGCACATTCCATGACTCAATCGGGGTTACCGGTGTCATCATCACAAAGCTCGATGGCACGGCAAAGGGTGGCGGCGCGCTCTCAGCGGTATCAGAGACAGGAGCGCCGATCGCTTTTATCGGTGTTGGCGAGAACATCGAGGATCTGGAGAAGTTCGAGACCGACAGGTTCATCTCGCAACTGCTCGGGATGGGTGACATCAAGACGCTGATCGAGCGTGCTGAGGAGGCGTTTACCGAGGAGATCGATGTCGAGAAGATGATGCAAGGGAGGTTCACGCTCAAGGATATGTACCAGCAACTGGAAGCGATGCACAAGATGGGTCCCTTAAAGCAGGTGATGCAGATGCTCCCGATCGGGGGCATGAAGATACCGGACGATATGTATGACGAGACCTCCGGAAAGATGGGGCGGTACAAGGTCATCATGGACTCGATGACCGAAGCGGAGATGCTCGACCCGAAGATCGTTGATGGCTCACGCGTCAAGAGGATCGCACGCGGCTCTGGCACAAGGATCGAGGATGTGCGGGAACTCCTGAAGTACCACCGGATGATGCAGAAGGCGATGAAGGGCTTGCGCGGCGGGCGGTTTAATGTGCAGAAGATGATGAAGAAGCTTGGGGTGTAGTTTCAAGTACCCAGCGTCAATGGTATAACAACCACTTCCACAGCGGTAAGAACCTGATCGCATTATTGTCTGATTCATAATCCCACGTGATCACGAGCAGATCATCACATTGCAGTTCTTGCGCTGCTTTCACCAGTGCTTTGATCTCTCTTGCCGCGATATCTTCCCTGCTTCCGGCGTACGTCACCTGAATCAGTTGTTCTATCCTTAAACCGTTTTTTAAAACGAAATCCACCTCTCTGTACTGGTAATCCTTCCAGTAATAGATCTCAAGCCGGGGATTAACTGATTTCATCCTGAGTAACTCGACCGCAACAAGATTTTCCATCGATCTCCCGATATCTTCAGAGAATCTGAACCCGGAAAGATTGGCAAACCCCGGATCCATGGCGTAGATCTTTCGCGGGTATTGCAACTGGTCTTTAACCTTGTACGAGAAGATTCTGATGTCAAAGAAGAGAAATGCATCCTTCATGATGAAAAAATATCTCTCCAGTGTCGGAACTGAGATTTTAACCCCTCTGGAGTTCATCATGCCGCACATCTTCGAAAAACTTATGGGCTTCCATACGTTCGAGGCTAAGAAGTGTGACAAATCCTCTATGACTTCTCTTTTCTTTTTTATCGCTGAAACGACGTCTCTACTAATTATATCGGTGAAAAGTGTTTGAGCAATGTATTCTTTGTTTGATTCGGAAAGAACAACCTCTGGAAATCCGCCAAACGAGATGTACTCACGGAGCATCTCCTTGATCGTCGCTGTATCCTTCTCTGTCAGGTATTCTCCCCCATAGTCAACGTCTTTGAAGCGCAGGAACTCCCCAAAGCCGAGCGGGAAGACCCGGGTTGTGAGATGCCTTCCTGTCAACAGATGGCTCAGTTCGGATTCCGTGAGTTTTGAGGTGGAACCAGAGACGAATATCTTTATCTTCCCTTTGAATTCGTCATAGATGCTTCTGATGTACGATTCCCATCCCTCGATTCGCTGAATCTCGTCTAAAAAAACAAATATCCTCTCGTGATCCAGAAGTCTCCTTGCATGGATGAACTCCACGAGGTCGTTTAAGTATTCAGGTGTCGATGGCAGTAGCCTTCTGTCCTCGAAATTCAGGTAGATCGTTGCTTTCTTGTCAACACCGCTACTTAGAAGTTTCTTTATCGTTAAAAACATCAGATACGTCTTGCCTGCTCTCCTCGGACCGATGATGTCATTTATCAGATCGCTTTTCAGTATCGGTTCGATCTCTCTCTTGGCATTGTCCGGGGCAGGTCTCTCTGCCAGCAATGCCACTACCTTAAGAAGATAATCCAATAGAATCAATAAAGTATATATACTTGACATCTTATTATGTTAGCATAAAGTTTCGTAAATTATTACGAATCCACAAACGAGGTGTCAACAATGTTCGATTCCATCCGCAAACGGATTTCCCACCAGATAAGCGCACTGAGGAGACGCTTTGCCCAAACAGAGGGTTTGCCCTTCAGCGAGGTCATTTCGGCTGAAACCATCCAGAATATTATGGATGAAGAAGTAGGCAGTTATCGAGACCGTATTTTTCCCCCCTATAGTTACTTTATGTGCTTTTTTGTCACAGGTACTCAGTTCCGATCACTCCTGCCAAAATGCAGTAGCAAAGGTGCTTGCGGAAAGAGTGGCGCAAGGCGAGCCGCCCTGCTCATCAAACACCAAATCGTATTGCAAATCCAGATTGCGTCTGCCTGAAAGCCTTGTCAGGCGATTGGTGTGTGAGACGGGGAGATTACTACATCTGAAGTCAGAAGAGGGTTGGAAATGGAAAGGTCGTTCAGTTAAGCTTGTAGACGGAACGACGGTCTCGATGCCAGACACCCCTGAAAACCAGAAGACATATCCACAGCCTGAAGGGCAGAAATCTGGTGTAGGCTTTCCAATCGCCCGCCTCGTTGCCATAATCTCATTATCTTGCGGAGCAGTCCTTGACGTGGCGATTGGACCTTACAAGGGCAAAGAAACTGGCGAACATGCTCTGTTGCGCCAAATATTGGGCAGCATATCCGCCGGCGATATTATATTGGGAGATCGCTACTATTGTTCGTATTTCTTGATTGTCATGCTACAGCGGTTGGGCGCGGACTCGGTCTTCCAGATCCATG
>JAUWCK010000116.1 GCA_030609345.1 Methanosarcinales archaeon
TGTAACGATCGTCGGCGAGATCATCCTGCCGATACGGCACTCCCTGCTTGCAAAGAGCGAGACCGCGCCCATCAAAACAATCATCTCGCATCCGCAGGCTACCGCGCAGTGCAGGCGGTTCTTGCAGAGGCATTTTAACGATGCAGAGATTCAAGTGGCTGCAAGCACAGCGCACGCCGCGGAACTCGCATCGGCTCAGGACGGGGTCGCGGCGATTGCATCCGCGGATACAGCGCTGAGATACGGGCTTAAAATACTGTTTGAAGAGATTCAGGATGGCGATGAGAATCATACCAGATTTATCGTGCTCGGAACCAATGTCCCGCAACCATCAGGGCAGGACAAGACCTCGATCATCGTGGATCTGCACAAAGACCGACCAGGCGCACTTCACGAACTGCTTGCTGAGTTTTCATCGCGGGGTATCAACCTCACGAAGATCGAGTCACGCCCGACCAGGAAGGCACTCGGGGATTATCTCTTTTATATCGACTTTCAGGGGCACATCCATGACGATGCGATCCAGGAGGCTGTGCAGTCGATTGAGGGGATGGTTGCGCGGTTAAAGGTACTCGGGTCGTACCGGCAGGCGTGAAATGTGATATAAACGAACATGCTCGGGTACCCGGTGGTAAGAACCACAAGATTGCACAGGCGTGCCGAGATAAAACACTGGATTTTTAGACAGTGCCGCGCTTCATAGATCGAAAAATCATTTACTGGAATCGATGATCTCCATCGCCACCTCTGCCGCCCGCTCGCCAGAGAGCATCATCCCGCCAAAGATCGGACCCATCCGGTGACCTCCGGAAACGGCATTTGCTGCCATGCCAGAAACAACCAGCCCGGGATACACCTCTTTTGAGAATTCGAGAAGCGCACTCTCGCCGCGGTCAGCCCACATCGGCAGCTCGCCATGAACCTGTAAGGCGTCCGGGATCTTCTCAGAAACGATCTTGCAAACCTCGGCATCGTGCCCTGTGCCATCGATCACCACCTTCGACCGGATAGTCAGCGGATCGACGTGCAGGCGTGCCGCAGCAACCGATGTCCAGTTGATGACGAGCCCGCTCACGCGCCCCGCGTCCCTGATCATCACATCCTCGACGCTCATCAGGTTAAAGACCTTCGCACCAGCACCGATCGCTGATGCGCAGGTCCTGCAGACCGATTCGATCGAATCCGCAACATAGAGCCCCTCTTCGTATTCGGTGTACGCGATCCCGAATTCATCAAGAAACCGGCGTGCTTCCGCCTGCACAACAATCCTTGGAAACATCATGCCGCCGCCCCACATGCCGCCGCCGACCGAGAGATTCCGCTCGAAGACTACCACATCGATGCCTGATTTTGCGAGCGTGTACGCAGCAACGAGATTCGCAGGTCCTGCGCCGACGAGTGCACAGTCGATATCGGTGCATTCGAGGAACGATTCTGTGAATTCGGTGACGATTGCTCTGGTGATGCTGATTTCATCGATTGTCATGGTGGTATGTTGGTAATACTGCTACTTTAACCCAAGCATTCATGGAAGCGGTTTTTGATATGTAGAAAATCCTGAAATAGTGCGAGTTTGTGATATTTATTGGATTTGGAGGTTAAACGGGAATTTCATATCTTTTTCACCAGAGATGCGTCTTTATTCACCTCACAGGCAACTTTAAATATCCGCAAACCGTTTTAGTCTTATGGAAGTCCCTTACGAACTTCTTGGCAGGTTCTTCGTCTTCTTAGCAGTTGCTGTCCTTCTGGCGACGGTGCTGGCACTGCTGCTCGGTGTTTACTGTTTTAAGAGGCATAAGATCGTATTTCCGAATTTCATCCGGTTCGTGCTGTATATTTTCTACTCGCCTGCAAAGTGGGTTTGCAGGGTGTTTTACATCAAAGAAGAACTTGTTGACGAGATTCTCATCGAACTTAATAATGCAATGATGCTTGAGAAGTTTAAGCGTATGCGAGACGGGCGCATAATCCTCCTGCCGCAGTGCATGAGAGGTCCTGATTGTGCGACACGGTGTGATCCGATAATCGGCTATGAGTGCAAAATGTGCGGCAGGTGTGATATCGGTCGCATAGCTAAAGCTGCGCAAAAATACAATTTTAAGGTATTTGTCGTTCCGGGCGGCAGTTTTGTCAGAAAGATTCTCAAATCCTGCAGTCCCGATGCATGTATTGCCGTGGCGTGTTATAGCGAGTTGACAGAGGCGATGCAGGATATCGCGAAGACCGCACCGGTTCAGGGCGTCCCTCTGCTGCGGGACGGCTGCTACGACACAAAGGTGGATGTGGATGAGGTGATCAAGAAGATGGAGCTGTGTTGTGATGTATGAACTGATCGGGATTGCGATATCAGCGATCATAGTCGTATCCGCCGTTCTTGCGCTGTTGGCTCTGCTCATCAGCCGGATCAGTCTCAACAGGCATGTCTGGCTTGCCGGAGTCTTTGCGGATATCCTTGATTTCTTCTATCTACCGATCAAAGCAGTCTTTCAGAGGTTCGCAGATACGAGAACGCTTGATACATGGATGGTATCGCTCAAGAACATGGCGCACAGGTCTGCTTTTGCAAAGACGAAACACCGCCTGCTGCTCACCCCACACTGCATGAGGTCGCTCGACTGCCCTGCGCCATCGACACGCTTCGGGATCCAGTGCAAAGGGTGTGGCAAGTGCATCTTTTCGAGGATGCTGGAAGATGCGGATCGGTTTGGCTATACCTTATACATCATCGCAGGTTCGTCGTACGTCCGCCATGTCATAAAGAAGGAGTCGGCAGACGGCGCGCTCCTTGTGGCGTGTAACTACGAGTTAAACAAGGTCATGCGGGCGCTCAAACACAAGAAGATCGTGACTTATGGGGTTCCGCTTCTAACAGACGGCTGCTACAATACCGAGGTGGATTATGAAAACCTGATAGCGGTGCTGGAGAGTTTTGGAGCGCCCGCTTCTGATAACCACCGCAGCCAATCCGAAAAATGAACATGCTCGGATACCCTGTGATAGGAACCACAAGATTACACAGATTTCCACAAGATTTCTGTGTTAATCTTGTGTAATCTCGTGGTTTTATATGTAGATATCCACACAATATTAGGTAAGTACCGAAAAATCCTGAAACATGGCTTTCCGGCACATGCTCGGGTAACTTGCGGATAAAATCAGCGGAATCAGTGTTAATGGCTGCGCCGCTGCTGTCGCAGTCAGTGGCTAAAACCCATTATCAGCCACTGATTTACACAGATTGAGGGTTGTCTGTTCGCCACACGTTACTCGGGCATATTCGCTTTCCGGATAGATTCTAAATCATATCCACAAAATAATGGTGCAGCCGCGTATCTGCCACCATCTCGGGGTGGAATGCAAGCGCAAGCGCGTTGCCCTGCTGCGCGGCAACGATGTACTCCCCAAACCGTGCAAGTGGGGTGGCGTCCTCTCCGCACCGCACGATCGCAGGCGCACGGATAAAGACCGCTGGAAACGCCCCACCTACGACCGGGATGTCAATTAATGTCTCGAATGATTCGTGCTGGCGCCCATACGCGTTTCTCCTGACCTCGATATCCATTATGCCGAGCAATCGCTGTTTTGTTCTTGTTGTCTGGCAATCGCCATGCCTTGCAAGGAGTACAAGACCCGCGCAGGTGCCAAGTATCGGCACGTTCAAAGCGGCTGCGTTCCGGATCTCTTCGGCGATGCCTGCCTTCCACATAAGCCGCGCAAGCGTGGTGCTCTCCCCGCCCGGAAGCACGACGGCATCGCAATCCGGGACGAGTCCGCTCTGCCGTATCAGGATGATCTCGCCACGGTCGTTTCGCTCGGCAAGCGTGCGTTCCAGCGCATCCATAGTCTCTGAAACATTTCCCTGAATCGCAATGACGCCGATCTTCATTCATCTTCGATTTTATGAGAGATCGGATAAACGTTTCGACGGATTCGGCTGTCGGGTTGCGCTGTGTTGGTATATGGGGTAATCCCCTCTCTTTTTATCACCCCCGTACCCATCACCAGAACATACACCGGAAAGAGTTATGCAGCCTGCCAGAAAGAGATATGATCGCCCACCATGAGGCAAACGAGGAGAACACAATGATAGAGATTGATGACGAACCCATCGAAGGGATGATCGCACTGGGATCGGGGAGTGATGCCAGTGATCAGGAGATCAAGAATGCCGTCAAGGCGCTTAACATAAAGACGACACTGACGCTTGACGAGATGGTAGCCGTCTTTAAAATGTATCACAAGGACTGTAGTGACAGCGAAATCGCAGTATCGCTTGGTGATCGGAAGAAGATGCGCAACGTCGAGCGGGTAAGGGTCAAGTGTGGTCTGTTCAGGTGGCGGGATTTTGAGACGCCATTCGACATCAACGAGTTCATCCGTGCTGTCGACGATGGCAGGACCGATGCCGAGATCGCAGCGATGTTTGGCGCAGGCAAGTCAACGATACGCACCTACCGGCAGGTGCTCGACTGGCATGAGACATACGGTGCACCAGATATCCCGGTGAACGGATAACCTTATTAGTATCATCCATGCAATACTGATTGCGGGCTAGCCCGGGTAACCCGACGTCACCTGTAACCCGAAACCGCCGATATGCGGGGGGCGAAGCCAATGGAAGACATATCAAACGCTATTTAAGATCGGATGCCCAACAATGAATCTCCGTCCTGCGGGGATGGCGTTGGTAGTGGAGTCTGCCGGAGGGCAGG
>JAUWCK010000188.1 GCA_030609345.1 Methanosarcinales archaeon
CGCTGTTTAAGAAACTGTCATTCATCGGCGCGATCCCGTACTATGTCTTCCAGTGCCGTCCGACATCAGGCAACAGGACATTTGCCGTTCCGGTCGAGGAGGCGTACCAGATCTTCCAGCGATCGCTCAAGAACTGTTCAGGTCTTGCCAAGCGTGCCAGACTGATCATGTCGCATTCGACCGGAAAGATCGAGATCGTGGGAATGACAGACGAACACATCTTTTTCAGGTATCATCAATCGCCTGATCCGGAGCAGGTCGGGAGTTTCATGGTCTTCAAGCGCAATCCGGACGCCTACTGGTTCGATGATTATCACGAGCTGGTTGCGGAGTATCCCATTCAGGATCGGTGCTGACTGTATCCAGACCATAGTTGAGCGGATCAGGGAATTCTAAATGTACCAAAAATGGAGCGATGTTGGTCAGCAAATCTGTTAATACCCTTAATCTGTGTAATCCGTATTCATCTGTGGCTGATATGAATTTTAGCCACTGATTAACGTAGATTCCACCGGAACAATCAGAAAATCCAGTGAAATCGCTATATCCCTAAATTTTACGTACATGCTCGGGCAACATGTGGTAGGAACCACAAGAAGTTACACAGTCTGCGAAGCAGCGGCGCAGCCATCTCCACAAGATTTCTGTGTTAATCTTGTGTAATCTCGTGGTTTTATATGCGGATATCCACACAATACTCGAGTAAGTACAATTTTACCGCAGAGCACGCGGAGGATCGGATCGGTCTTAAAACTCTGCGCCCTCTCTCGTTCTCAGCGGTGATATAACACTCGGATTTTTAGACAGTACCGATTCCGCCAATCCAATCGTGCCTGTGTTGCCGGATTGGCGTCCTATTTTTTAACCGATCAGAATGAATCAAAAAGTCCCATACCAAAGTCCCAAACCTTAATGATGGCAGGCGGCAAATCATTAAAACGATGGCAATATCATGCGATCTTATCAGATTCAGGAGCAGGGGCTGGATCTACGTCGAAGGGTCCCGGACATGCCTCACTGACATCGAGCACGGGTTTTATGGGATCAGAAAGGCGGTCGAACAACTGATCGGTCCTGTAACCGGCACGGTCTACTACACTGCCGCAATCGAGGGCGGCATCGCTTATGTCCGCGGAGCCTTGAAGTCAGGTAACATTACCCGATCGGACAGGGGTTTTAGGGATTGCGTGGATGCTTATGCACAGCTTGGATTCGGGGATTTTAGGGTCAGTGAGATCGATTATGGGTCTGCGAGAGCCACAGTCACGTGCAGGGATGCATTTGAGGGGTGGGCATGGAAGCGGCATGGTGACGTGTCAAAGGCGTGCTATTACTCATGCGGAATCCTTGCGGGATTCATGAGAGCACTTACGGAAAGAGAGGATATCGAGTGCGTTGAAACCGAATGCATCGCAGAAGGTGCAGACGCTTGTGTATTCGTGATTGCGCCAGAGGACGAACTGGTCAGAGAGGGGTTGATGGTGTGACACGGGAATACGAGATCGGAGCTTGTGGACTGGCATGTTATGCCTGTCTGTCAAAGGAGTCTGGCAGGTGTCCCGGGTGTGAGAGATCACAACCCCTGCTCAAAGAGATGGCAGGGTGCGAATGCCCGATCTACGAATGTGCCGGAAGACGGGGTGTTGCGAACTGCTTGCGATGCAGCGCACTATCCTGCGATCTCAGGAAAGGCTTGTCGAAGGGCTACTGCCCTGCATACACCTGTATTGTGGTCGCAGATGTTTGTGTCTGATTGGAAGACTGCTACCTCCTTTGGTGTTGACAGTCCCGCTGCTCTTGAGGGACTATAATGATAGAGTTCAGCCTATTATGCATGAAACGAGGAGGGCTCTGCCGCGATCAACATGCGGTTTTGGTGCAGACTGGCCGCATGCGATCTGTGAAGCCAGCGCTGACGCAGCCAAATCGAATGCAAAAATGCACTGTGCAAGCCGTACTTAAGTGCGGGGTATAGTGGCTTCAGAAGGGAGTTGAATGCTCGGATAACAGCTCAAAGCTATGAAAACAATGAACTTTGTGGATTATGATCTCGAAAATCTGGTAATAAAAGCAGAAGGGAATGAAATTAACAGCTTTCGCATTATTCCAAAAGAAACGGATGGGAATAGGGAAGCAATTAAGAAAGCAGAGCGAACTGATGGTTTATGGACGATCGTCACAAATACTCCGAGTAAAGTGGATGATGAGAACGGATTTACAGAAGATGACCTAATTCGTGCATACAGAGACAAGAATCAGATCGAACAGGCATTCAAAGACGTGAAATCATTCATTAAGATACAGCCGTTCAATGTCTGGACGCCAAAACACGTAAGAGCACATTATACAATATGCGTACTCTCGTATCTGCTTGATATCACGATCGCAAACCGCTTGAAGGAAGTTGATATTGGAGTGAGAAGTCCGCAAAAGGTTTATGAGGTGCTGAAAGATGGGATAATCGGAAAAATAACAATGACGAGTACGGGTGACGAGTTTCTCAAGTTAATGAGTCTTCAATCACAGCAGAAAGCGATACTGGAGTTGTTTCGGAGTGAGAATGTTGTAAGGAGGGGATCTCTAAAATCGATGGGGATTAAGTGAAGAAGGCTACGACCAAGAAATAGCCGAAATTTTAGAGGCATGCAGCCATACGATGGTGGTTTTGATTTTTGGGTGGGAAACTTGGGCTGCAATTCATAATATTGAAGAGAGAATCAAGAGGCGTGACATATAATCTTCGCCGACAGCATAACATAGCGTATCTGTACCCAAATCCGGCAAAACTGGGCTTTACATACACCAAAAACAGCAACCCCAATCAGGAGAACAACATCATGCCAGCCAAAACATCAGGACGATTGCATCATGTCTGACCCCGCCATCTGCCATGACGAACTGACCTTTCGCGGCATCAAGTGGTGGAGGCTGCTATCAGGAGCGAGATCACGGTTGCGTCGCTGCAGGCGTATCGTCGGATCTGGAGTGCATACAAGGAGAATAGAGTTTCGAAGAGATGGATCTCAAGGCGGAAGGCGTGTCGATTTAGCTGGTGGTGTGACGTCCGTGATCTGCCCGTGCCAGACGATCACGACGACTCCAGAATATCCACGATAGCCCCCACTGTCTGGTTCCAGTCCGTGCTTTTGTTAAGCGTCCCTTTTGCTCCTACTTCGAGCGCATCCTTCTCCACCTCTGTTTTGGTGTATGCGGTGAACAGGTATATGTTCGCTCCCGGGTCGCTATCGAGTATCTGTCCGGTAGCTTCAACGCCGTCCATCACAGGCATTCTAAGATCCATCAGCACGATATCGGGTTTTCGCCCTTCCTTTGAGAGTTTACTGTACATTTCAACCCCGGTCTTA
>JAUWCK010000232.1 GCA_030609345.1 Methanosarcinales archaeon
ATATCCGACGGTTCCATCGCCGTGCTATGCAGAAGCTGCATGAAAGTAGCCGAAATATTTACAGAACCGCCCCACAACGATCTGAAAACATACGAGTCAGAACCAGAGCACCAGCCAAATTTAACCCCCAGAACCGCAAACTATTTTAGTTCCCATGATTCCAGACATATCCATATACAAGAATCGATCATACCACATCAATGAGGTGAAACATGGCGAATATCTTCATTTATCCAAGCAACAGTCTGATCCTGTACGATCTGGTCGAGCGTTTCGGTCACAAGCCGCTTGCGGTCATGCAGGAGATCAAGAAGAGAGTCACGACGGCAGGAATCGACTCGCCGCCGCTTAATATCACACCTGAGGATCCAAAGATCGGGCTTAAGTACGCTGCCGTCGAGGTGCCTGCCGGTGTGCGCGGGCGTATGTCGCTCCTTGATCCGCTGCTCGAGGGCGCGGAAGCGGCAATCCTTGTCGAGGACGCGCCGACCGGATTCGGATGCATGGGCTGCCAGCGGACAAGCGAACTTGTGGGGTTCCTGATACGGGCAAAACGTATCCCGATTCTCGAACTTTCCTATCCGACATCTGATGATGCGGCAGAGAATTTTGTGTACCGGATATCCGAGTTCTTAAATGGACTTGGAGATGGTAAGGAGGCAAAGAATGAGTGAAATCGAGGTCGCGCAGATATCATGTGGTTCCGAATACACAGGAATTCAAGGCGAGATCGAATCAGCAGCAGAGCGGGTTGGCGCGAAAATAATCTTCCCGGACATCGATCTCGAGGAAGTGGAGGCGGCAGAGGCAAAGTTCGGGCTCAGGGTGACGAGTCCTGACCTTAAACTGATGCTTGCCCGTGCAATCTCGGTTGTCGAGGGGCATACCACCGCTGATGCCGTGTTCATCGGAACGTGTTTCAGGTGCGCAGAGGGCGCGCTCGTCAGAAACGAGATCCGCAGGTACATCCATGATAAATCCGGGCTTCCCGTGATCAGTTACTCTTATACCGAACGCACCACCGCAGACACGCTTCTCACAAGGATGGAAGCCCTGACAACCATCGCAAAGAGGCGCAGTCTGCTTGCCCGCGAGAAACAGACCGGGCTTACCGCGGGAATCGACTCAGGATCGACCACCACAAAGGCGGTGGTGATGGAGGACGACAAGATTCTCGGATTCGGGTGGGTTGGAACCACCGATGTCTTGAAGAGCGCGGAGGAGGCTTACTCAATCGCTCTTAAGGAATCCGGAATCGAAAGGGATGCGGTCCAGGCGATCGGGGTGACCGGATACGGCAGATTCATACTGGGAAAGTCATTCAATGCCGATCTGGTCCAGGAAGAGATCACAGTGAACTCGAAAGGCGCGGTATACCTTGCTGACCGGCAGAAGGGCGCAGCGACTGTAATCGATGTCGGCGGGATGGATAACAAGGCAATATCGGTGCAGGACGGAATCCCCGGAATCTTTACGATGGGCGGGATCTGTGCCGGCGCATCAGGGCGTTTCCTTGAGATGACTGCAAAGCGTCTTGGCGTTGACATCACCGAACTTGGCAAACTTGCACTTGCAGGCAAGGCGTCCAACATCTCGATGAACAGCTACTGTATCGTATTCGGCATCCAGAGTCTCGTGAACTCGCTATCGAAGGGCGCGCGTCACGAGGATGTCGCAGCAGCAGCATGTTACAGCGTGGCAGAGCAGGTCTTTGAGCAGCAACTCCAGGAGGTCGAGGTGCGGGAGCCGGTGATCATGGTCGGAGGCACGGCACTCATCGAGGGGCTACCGCAAGCGATGCGCGAACTGCTGCAGGCAGAGGTGATCGTGCCGCCTTATGCGCAGTTGATCGGCGCTGTCGGCTCCGCTCTCCTGTCATCAGGTTTCATCGAGGAGTGATGGTACCATGAAGCCGCTCGAAGTGTTCAGGGTCGAGTCTCCGGATAAAACCGGCGCCGAATCTTACGAATCAGTGATCCGCGACGTACTTGCGGATCTGGAACTCACCACTGTATTGGGACGTCTGTGGATATGGATCGATCCAACTGAGCCGGTTTTCATCTTCTGTGCGCTGATAAGAGCAGGCATCCCGCCGATCCGTGTCAGCGACATGGCAGATATCTCGACAGGTGCGCCGAGCGCTAAACAGGTGGAGCTGAAACTCACAAACGAAGAGCATGTCTCGACACTGCTAAACATCCTCTGGGCCGAGTACGGACGCGAGAACGTCTCGCAGCCAGAGCGGAGAACGATAACGATAGACACCGAAGACAAGGATGAGGTTGCAGAAAAGCTTGCAGATGTTGTCATCGCGGATCCGCGCAGGGAGATTGAGTCGAGACTTGCCGATGCGCTGCTCCGGATCACGCCAGAGGGTTTCCGGGTGAGGCATCACGTTTCAACCGGATCGGAGATGTTATTTGTGGCATCAGAGGATCCTATAAAGCCTGAGTGGATCAAAAAAGCTGAAGATATGATGGATCAACTGAAGGAGGATTTATAATGCTTGAACCGATCATGTACGAGGGCGGCGTCTTCAAACACGGCCTTGTCATCGAACTCATAGAGGATCTCGGCGGATATGTCCTCCAGACCAATTTCATGCAGACCGAGGTCATGATCCAGATGCTCTGCCCGCATGAAGACATATCCATGCTCGAAGATCTGGCAAAGGAACTCCGCGCCAAGATCACGAGAGCGCCGCTTACTGGCACTGACATCATCGTGATCGCGCCAACACTTGCATATCACCATCTTCCACACCATGCGTGCGATGTGGCAG
>JAUWCK010000164.1 GCA_030609345.1 Methanosarcinales archaeon
AGCTGGAAGTACGCTGTTTATCAGGAACACACCAGCAGCAACGATTCCTGCAAGTGTTACCGCATTCTCAGTGGAAATTGCTGGCAGAGTCATCGAATACACCGCATAAAAGACAAGAGCGCCGCCAGCGCCGCCCATGAGCGCGCCGATTGTGCCGCTCACAGCAGTCTGGAAGGGCATGCCGTGACCATCGGTTCCGGGAGATGCGTACCCCTCCTGCTCAAAACCAGTGATGATGTCCTTTGTGCCGCCGAACGTGGATTTTCCTGATGCGGTCTGACCTGATACCGGTGGAGCACCTATGCCGAATGCAAGCATGATATTCCCGCAGAGAATCGTTATCAGAAGCATCAGGGCAGATCCGACCGCGCCGGATACGATGACCGGTGCAAGCCCGGAATCGATGCTGTATGCCGCGGCATAGATACCAGCAAGACCCGCGCCCGCTGATAGCATGCTCGGTCCTGTTGCGATACCTGTTGCGGCAGCCATTGCGCCTGTCGCGCTCGCCGGGATGAAGTGGACGCAGACTCCGACGAGAACGCCGCCTGCAATTATCATGATTGTGGCTATTAACGGGTCTACCATATTTCAGTCCTCAGTATATCGTCCGTATCTCTTCCGGGTATATACCTCAAGCAGGTATATGAATATTAGAATAATCAGAACAAGCACCGACACGACAATAACACCGGTCCAAACGCCTGCAAACGTGAACAACCTGCTCCATGCATCGAGAAAAATGAGCATACCAAAAGCAAGACCTGTGACCAGCCCCCCAAACCGCATCGTGAAGTACGGCGTGTCCACAGAGTTGCGGTAGCCGTACTCCCCCTTCACATCGATATCGCCCTGAACAGAGATCGGGATGCCCGAACCGAATATGTAATGCTGGTAGAGCCGCTCCGCGCCATAATATATGTCGCCTGTGGATGAGCCGATTGCGCCAATCGTTATTCCGAAGAAGAATGCAATGAGCGGGACTGAAAATGGATTTCCAAGCAGACCATGCGCGGCAAAGGCTAACAGGGTCAGCATAAGCGCGGTCAAGAATCCATACGCAGCATCGAGGGGCAGTGGTGTGAGCAAAGAATCCCAATACAACGTCTGCTCAAAGTTCTTCATGCTTGCAATCCTTGAAATGTGAGATAATACGCCATAAGCGCATAGCAGCAGTGTGGAAGCTGTGGCTCCGATGATCGATGCGACCAGCACAGCGAATGCATCTCCTCCGAAATGCCCTGTTAAGAGATATGCGGTTGTTGCAGCGGTTGTTGCCCAGAGCGCGTTTGCCGGAGGCTCGCCAGAGATTGCTTTATTGAAATAACGATGTCGATTGCCGATCTGCGGTGCAAGCTGCACCTGCGAGTTCGGATTGCTCGCAGAACCCGCGTTTGATTCACTGTCCTCGAAGATCCCTGCAAGGAATGCGAGGAAACCTGCAAGTGCTGTGCCAAGCAGGAGTGAGATGGCTGCCATTGTGGTTTCAGGGGGATTGAGAGCGATAAACCTTTTGGTTGCTTCGACAGAGACGATCGAACAACGGTTCTGCGGGTCGCATACGCGCAAGCAAGATCGTCGGCACCATCGGTTAACATGTACGCGTAAGATATTTGACCGAGATCAGAAAACCGGCAAAGCACATCACTGCTCCGACCACGAGCACCGCTACAAACCCGTGGTACTGCGAAACCGCGCCTCCGATAAGTGAACCTGCCACGGATGCAAGACTGATGACCGTTGTGATCAGACCCGCTGATGCCGCTTTATCCTCGTTTCGGCGCAGCAGGAGTTCGGTCGATCCCACATACAGAAACGACCATGAAAGAGCGACCAGCACCATCCCGGGTATGACATAATAAAACATGGTCAGTGGGATAAAACTCAAGAAAGCGACCGATGATATTAGATACCCATACTTCACAATCGATACCATATCCTTACCATCGAGCCGCCGCATCATGAAAAACTGCATCATCGGGTTGATTGCGTAGATGGCTGCGATCCAGAACTTATCCGATCCGAGACTTGCCATGTACAGCGGGAAGATCGTCCATACGGCTGTGGCTCCTGTGTGTCGCATCAGGAACGGCACGTATACCGCCCAGTTCGCTCTCACCGTGTCGAGCGATAGGTAACTGACATTCAGCCGCCTGATCTTGACCTCCGGCAGAGTCAGCGCGATTACAAAGGAGAGCGCTACGAGAGCGGAACTGGCAGCGAATATCAGGTCATAATCTCCGATGACTGCCGCCCCAATGAATCCTGCAGCCCAGCCGAGAGCAGAGAACGAGATGAACTTGCTGATGCTCCGTTTCATCCCGCAGACATGCATGATCAGAGCCGCAGGGTACATGCCGATAGCGATTCCGAGAAACCCCCGAGCCAGTCCGAGCGTGGGTGGATCGTCTGCAAATGCCTGCAGGAGGTATGCGGCTGCCGAACAGGCAAGACCCGCCAGCAGCAGTCTTTTGATATTCCATGCATCAGCCGCCTTGCTGAACATATACGACGATACGCCGAGGCAGAGACCGTATACGCTCATGATGATCCCTATCTGCATGTAACTGGCTCCGAGGTCCTCTGCGAGAAGCGGGATGAAGACCATCGAGAGCATGATCGATGTGTTTGTGAAGAACTGGATTGCGTCAAGTTTCATGGTTGGTTGAGCTTTTATTGGGCGGCGATACGCATAAGTTCATAGATCGGAGTGTCGCCTGCCAATGTAGTCGGATCAAGGATCGCGAATGACGCTGGTGGTTGAATGCCGCAAATATTCACGGGCATCTCAGACCGGAACATGAGACCGAACATAAAAAAGAAAGACAGTGAAGGGATCGCTCCCTTCGTCCGTCATCGCCTGCACTGCTGCCGCCGGATGGGGTCGGCGTCGCTGCCTCCGTGTCTGTGAGCAGGAATGTGCTACAGTTGGTTACCTTAACCAGACATGGTCTGCGGTCGTGTTCCTGCCGTTTGCGGTGCAGTAGGATGATTTGCCTGCAACCAGTTCTGTGCATAAGAGCCACGTTCATCGAAGCGAGATGCCTTAACAACCAGTTCTGTGCATAATCCCGCGCTATCGTCGTTTCAGGGACGGCTGCGGTCGCAAATAGAACGAATCCCACACCACTGAGGCATATCTTACTCAAAAATCTCTTCGAATCCCTTTATCCATGTATTATCCTTTTCTTCGATTTCCTTAACCAGACTTCTTATTTCTTCTTCGTTCAACACCGTTTCCACGTAAAAAGCTCTTAAAATTCCTTTGATATCGAAATACGTGATGCTACCCCTCTTGCAAAAATTCTTTGCTCTCCGGTCATTTGTCAGAAGCACACCGTTTCGGTTCCTGCATAGCACGATCCCCTGCAGTTCCCCGCTGTGCAGGTATCGCTCATCTTCGACAAGCCGGACAAACTCCGAATACTCATCCCCACTCAAATTCAGAATCGTGATGTTGTCGATCAAGTCGTCCACAAAATCGAACCCTATCTCCTTTGCCCTTCTAAGCTCCTCATACACAGCCGGGGGGATGTAAATCTCCCCGAACAACCGTTTAAGATGCGAAACCGCGCCAGCCTTTCCGAACATGCTTAAAATATCGCTGTCGGAGACCACGATCATCCAAAGACCTCTTTGATCTTCCTGTCGATCTCTTCTATTTCATCTCCCTCGATTTCTCTTTTTATCCCCCTATCTGCGAGAATCTCTTTGAACTCAATCGTCGT
>JAUWCK010000012.1 GCA_030609345.1 Methanosarcinales archaeon
CAAGTTCAATGTTTCTCCTGTTTTATCTCCGGACACCTCGCTACTGGAGACCAAATCTATCATCGGCATGATAAAAGGAGCGAACGATTCTGTTTATGTGGAGCAGCTCTATATCAGGAACTGGGGCACTCCTACTGACCCAAAACCAAATCCCTTCCTGGAGGCGGCGATCAACGCATCAAGGAAGGGATGTGAAGTGAAGATATTGCTTGATTCTGTGTATGGAGAGAAGAATGAGGAGATAGTCGAGTATCTGAACGATATTGCCGCATCCGAAAATTTAAATCTTGAAGCAAAGCTAATAGACAATGCCCCGATAGGACTTAACAAAACACATAATAAAGGTGTGATCGTTGACTGCAGTCAGGTTCTGATCTCGAGCATCAACTGGAATGAAAACAGCGCGAGAAACAACCGGGAAGCGGGTTTGATCATCAAGAATGAAGATGTGGCTGAATTTTATACTGATATCTTCTTTTATGACTGGTGGAATGGCGCATTTCATCCCCGGGCGTCTTTCACATACTCTCCTGAACATCCGGTTGTGGATCAAAACATAACCTTTGATGCCAGTAGCTCCACTGACCCGGACGGAAGGATTATAGAATACAACTGGAACGACGGATGCGGAAACACAACAGCCACCTCGTGTCCGGTAATAACCCACACCTACACCATCCCGGGCAGTTACACCGTAACCCTGACCGTAACAGATGATGATGGCACAACCGACACAACCAGTAAAATCATAACGGTGGAAGGCATCTGCGGTGATCCCAACCACGACGGTACGATCACCATAGCAGATGCGGCAATCGCGCTCTTGATGGTGGTCGGGGTGATTCCTGATGCACGAGAAGCGGATGTGAACAGCGATGGCAGGGTGACATCGCTTGATGCATTGATGATCCTACAGAGTATATCTGGCTACGTATAAACGGCTGATCACCCGATTCTCGGGGAAACACCAGCAATTCCCGCTCTCTTATTTTGTTTTGTACGTGTTTAGCTAACCACAAGATTACACAGGATTACACAGATTTCCACGAGAAAGTATGAAGAGGCAGGATATAAAATGCAAACATATCGCCAATATCTTGTATGTACTACCATCTTCTTGTGTCAATCTCGTGAAATCTCGTGGTTTTTTCGCCTCAGATAAACACATACATTTTACTGAAAGTCGGGTATCACTGTGTACATCTTCAAAGCCTCGACACTGCTGCAAACCCTCCCAAGCCCCAGACGCCTTCTGAAAAAAGAGTGGTGATGTGAACGACTGCAACTCGTCCACATCGATTTCTCACACCTCACGCCATCTGCTTGATCTTCGCAAAGAGCTGCCGCATCGTATCCTCGTTGCTCTTCGTGAACTCAAACGGCGAGTCAGTGAACCCATCGAGGTAGACCGGCACATTGTCCAAGCCTACCGAACGTACCTGAACACTCCATCGCATCGATAACACCCGGCAGCACCACATCAGATGCAACTGTCGTCGGGAACAGAGCAATGTCAAGACAGACGAGTGGTATCTCTGCAAGATATGATGCAGGATCCGCGGGGATGTGGCAGATCAGGTTAGCACACACCACGATCTACTACTCTGTTGTCTGAAATTTCCCGATTCTGCCGGATTCCGTGGTTTACAAGGATGCTGAAAGAAAGCAACACAATATACAATTCTGAAGATGTGTATGCCCGAGGATTGGCCACAAAACCCCACGATCTCCACATATATAGGTCTGCCATTAGCGATCACAGAAAATAGCAGAACCGAAAGATTGAAGGTGACTATAACTGTAATAGTATTGTATAGGGTGTGGTTACATCGATTGAGATCGTGATATCTACGCTGAACAATCAAGGGGAGGAACATATATGAAGAGTACGAAGGCAACTCTCTCACACATCGACTGTATCAGAAGAGTGTGGGAAACTGTTGTTCTGCTTTCCTATCTGTCGTGCCACCAGCCAGGCTGGCGAGGGTTTCGCAACCCCAATCCACAACACGTGGATGGGTCGACAAATGTCATAGGAAAGGAGGTTTGACAGAAACCACTACATCGCGTGGGCTGCCGATGGCGGCAGGGGCGCGCACAAAGTTCCGAAAGTGGGATCGATATGGAAACAGAAACAATGTACGGGGACAGGGATGTGGCATGCATGATGCCACAGAGATCTGGTTGTACGGGCTGCCTGGTGGTATCCGGCACAGTTTGCTGGCGGATGCGATCCGGTACGGCATTGAACCTATCAGTACTCTGTATACCGGTTCGGTATATGGGCGAACGCTTAATGGCATTAAAGACCCGCTTTTTTAGAAAAAGTCTATGAAGATTATATAATATAATAAAGGAGATTATTGTACATGAATAATAGAACAACAATTACGATCGCACTGCTGGCGGTTGTAATGACACTGGGAACGGCAAACGCGGTAAATGTTGCTGCTGTATGCGACAGTGATGAAAACAACAGCGTTAGTCCTTGTGAATCATGTTCGAGGTACCAGGCAAATGATACTCTCTCTGAAGAATGTGCAAACGACATGTATGCAGAGAACGGCTCAGGGGGCAACATCACAAACCTGACCGGCAGCGTGTGTGTTGATGAAGTTCCGATAGTGAATATAACCTCACCTGTCGGAATGAACGAGAGCACGGTGGACCGTTCAGTAACCAACGACAACACCACGGTAGCAACCGCTGTTATCAGGGATGGTGCCGTGGTCAATGGGACCGCGTCATCGGCATCGCCTGCATCTGAAGGGATGCACATCAGCAGCAATGCGGAAATCGCACACAGCGCAATACACGAATACTCGGGTGCAGCAAACTGCCGGGTCTGCCACAGGGATCCCGAAAAGGGTTTCGTGACCTCGATCCACAACACGTGGCAAGGTATAGCGACAAATATCACAGGAAAGGGGGGCAATATGACAGGCAAACGCGTGGGTGTAAACGAGTTCTGCGGTGCCATAACATCGAATGAAGCCATGTGCGGTAAATGCCACGCGGGATTTGGCTTGCCTGAGGGTAATATCTCAGTCGATAAGATCGACTGCCTGATCTGCCACGCACCGAACTATAAGAAGACCGCGACAGGACCGGATCCCTCAATCACTATATCGGAAGTCACTCCGGGTATCAGATTGCCCACGCGTGAATATTGTCTGCGCTGCCATGCGACGGCAGGCGGTGGAGACAATAGAAAACGGGGCGATCTCGAACTTGCGATGGGCGCATCCAGTGTCTCAAAGGACCTCGACGTTCACATGAGCGCGAACATGACGTGCCAGAACTGCCACATATTCGACGATGAGCACCACGTATCCGGAAGAGGTATGGATCTGCGGGTCGATGACACCGACACCATCGTCTCATGCGAACAATGCCACCAAGGTGAGATACATGATGGCTCGATGTACAACCAGCATACAGACCGAATCGCCTGCACAGCCTGCCACATCACATCGTATGGCAAGGTGGAGCCCGCCGAGGTCGCTCGTAACTGGGAGCTTCCGTTTTTGCCAGGCATGCTCACAAAGGAAAGCAATGCCACACCGATCCACGTCTGGTGGAACAGGACGTCTGAGATCATGGACCTCGCAGACCCGGTTGTGCTTGACGATGGGGTTGTGGTGATGGCGAAGCCTGGTGGCGATATCAACGATTCCGAATCCAAGATATACGCGGCAAGACTGCACCTGGGTAGATCGCCATGGAATGGCACATACATGCTGCCGTTCAACGTTCCGACTGCCAAGGCAACTAACAACATGACCACGGCAATCTTTAACGCGACAGGCGAGATGTATAACCCGGTCCAGTATGTGAATGCCACGCGGTACATGGGACTCTTCCACGGAGTATCGCCGAAGGAGGACGCGTTGACGTGCAACGACTGCCACAAAGATCACAAACTCGACTATGAGGCGCTCGGATACAACGTCAAGAAGGACGCATCAGGAAACCTGACCAGTGCAACAAAGCCTGGTAGTACTCTGAATCTTCTTGATTTCGGAGAAGGTGGGCACAAACTCCTCATCGATGAATACAATGGTTCTAAAACCTGTCTGGCATGCCACGTTGAACATGGCGATGATTTCGTGACCTCGATTCACAACACGTGGATGGGTACCGAGACCGGTAAACTCGTGGGTGTGAACGATTTCTGCGGCGCCGTAACATCGAATGAAGCTATGTGCGGCAAATGCCACGCGGGATATGGCTTACCTGATGACCTTTCGGTCGGGAAGATCGACTGCTTGATCTGCCACGCACCGAATTATAATAAGACCGCGACAGGACCAGGTCCGTCGATTAATGCAACTGCAGCAGCCCAAGGCGTCGAATTGCCCACGCGTGAGTACTGTCTGCGCTGCCATGCGATGGCAGGCGGTGGAGACAATAGAAAACGGGGCGATCTCGAACTTGCGATGAGTGTATCTAATGTCTCGAGGGATCTCGATGTCCACATGAGCGCGAACATGACGTGCCAGGACTGCCATACATTCGAGGATCACCACGTATCCGGAAGAGGTATGGATTTGCGGGTCGATGACACCGACACCATCGTCTCATGCGAAGGATGTCACAACGTCAGTGAGCCGCCGCATCCGGAGGGCTCGATGTACAATCAGCATACAGGCCGAATCTCCTGCACAGCCTGCCACATCACATCGTATGGCAAGGTGACGCCCGCCGAGGTCGCTCGTAACTGGGTGCCTCCATATTCGTCGGACATGCTCACAAAGGAAAGTAATGCCACACCGATCCATGTCTGGTGGAACCGAACGTCTGAGATCATGGACCTCGCAGACCGGGCTGTATTTGATTCCGATGGGAATGTGGTGATGGCGAAGCCTGGTGGCGATATCAACGATTCCGAATCCAAGATATACGCGGCAAGACTGCACCTGGGTAGACAGCCATGGGATGGTACATACATGCTGCCGTTCAACGTTCCGACTGCCAAGGCAACTAACAACATGACCGAGGCAATCTTTAACGCGACAGGCGTGACATACAACCCGGTCCAGTACATTAACACCACACGGTATATGGGACTCTTCCACGGAGTATCGCCGAAGGAGGACGCGTTGACGTGCGACGATTGCCACAAAGATCACAAACTCGACTATGAGGCGCTCGGATACAACGTCAAGAAGGACGCATCAGGAAACCTGACCAGTGCAACAAAGCCTGGCAGTACCTTGAATCTTCTTGACTTTGGCGGAGGAGGACATGCCATCTTCATCGATGAATACAATGGTTCTGAAACCTGTCTGGCGTGTCACGAGGAACAGGGCGAGAATTTCTCGACCTCGATTCACAACACGTGGATGGGTATAGCGACAAACATCACAGGAAAGGAGGGCAATACGACGGGCAAACGCGTGGGTGTAAACGAGTTCTGCGGCGCCGTAACATCGAATGAAGCTATGTGCGGCAAATGCCACGCGGGATATGGCTTACCTGAGGGCGATATCTCGGTCGGGAAGATCGACTGCTTGATCTGCCACGCACCGAATTACAACAAGACCGCGACAGGACCAGGTCCGTTGGTTAATGCAACTGCAGCAGCCCAAGGCGTCGAATTGCCCACGCGTGAGTACTGTCTGCGCTGCCATGCGATGGCAGGCGGTGACAACAATAGAAAACGGGGCGATCTCGAACTTGCGATGGGCGCAGCCGATGTCTCAGAGGATCTTGATGTTCACATGAGCGCGGACATGACGTGCCAGGACTGCCACACATTCGAGGATCACCACGTATCCGGAAGAGGTATGGATCTGCGGGTCGACGATACGACGACTGTGGTTAGCTGCGACGATGCGGAATGCCACAGCAGTGGGCCGCATCCGGAGGGCTCGTTATACAACCTGCACACGGACAACCTCTCCTGCACGGCATGCCACATCACGTCGTATGGCAAGGTGGAGCCCGTCGAGGTCGCTCGTAACTGGGAGCTTACGTTTTCGTCGGGCATGCTCACAAAGGAAAGCAAGCCTGCACCGATTCATGTCTGGTGGAACAGGACGTCTGAGATCATGGATCTTGCAGACCGGGCTGTATTTGATTCAGATGGGAATGTGGTGATGGCGAAGCCTGGTGGCGATATCAACGATTCCGAATCCAAGATATACGCGGCAAGACTGCATCGAGGCAGATCGCCATGGAATGGTACATACATGCTGCCGTTCAACGTTCTGACTGCCAAGGCAACTAAAAACATGACCGAGGCAATCTTTAACGCGACAGGCGAGATATACGACCCTGTCCAGTACGTTAACGCCACGCGGTACATGGGACTCTTCCACGGAGTATCGCCGAAGGAGGACGCGTTGACGTGCGTTGACTGCCACAAAGATCACAAACTCAACTACACGGCGCTCGGCTACAACGTCAAGACGGATGCATCCGGAAACCTGATCAGTGCAACGAAGCCCGGCATTGCCTGGAATCTTGCCACTCTTGCATCAGGGAGCGGTGAAGAGGCAGAGGTAGCGATAAGAGGTCTTCCAACCGCTGTGTCTGAAACTGAGATCTTCACCGTGACGATCAACACATCCGATTATGGTGCATCTGCGCAGGTGAACGAAACGCTGCCATCCGGCTTCGAGTATATAAGTTCATCGCTCGATAGTTCACAGGTGACCAGTATGGGCGGTAACGTTGTCAGATTCAATCTGACCGGTGAAACGAGTTTCACGTACATAGTAAACGCATCCGGCACACCTGGAATATACGACTTCAGCGGAACCATTACTAACGCATCTGATGTGGTGACTGACATTGGCGGCGATAGTAGTATCGTGGTCGGTGCAGCACCAATCGCCGAGATCAACGATTGGACCCTGCATTCGACAGGCACTCGTGGCACAATCATCACCAGCGCAACCGTGAACATCAAGAACACGGGCACTGAAACCACATGGTTCACGGTCTCGATATCGGGTATGCAGACCACAACAGGCTGCCCAATCGGAGGTGTTGGAATGGTTCAATTGAATGCTGGCGATTCCATTGATGCGTCGGTCATGATTGTAGTACCAGGTTCTTCGGATACCGGGGATTACACACTGATCCCAGCGGTTTACAAACAGGAGGACTACCTTGCAGGAGATTCGCAAGCAATCGGTTCAGGAAAATCGGTAACGATTTCCTGAAACCTTTACTTTTAGGAGGCAATCATGAACCGAATACACAAACTTGCGATTTCCGTACTGTTGCTGATGATGTGCGCAGCACTACATGGTGCAAGCGCACAATCGACAGCGATCAAAGCAGAGGATGGAGGAGGTCTTCCGGATAGTATCTATGTTGACGAGACCTTTACGGTGCTAATAACCGAAGACGGTAGTCCTGTTGGTGCTGATACCAACGTGATATTCACGCTTCCACAGGTTGGTGGCACTCATATCAATGGTCAGACTGATGACAACGGCAAAGCACGATACAAGCCTCGGATAACAGGAACTCTTGGAATCAAGGTGCTGGATGGTCTCGTTACAGTGGCAGAAGCGACTGTAGATGTGACAGATACCGCCCCAACGCCCACACCAACGCCCACACCAACGTACCGTTCCAGTGGCGGTGGCGGCGGCTACTCTTTGCCAGCAACCCCAACCGTGATAGCGACTGCTGCACCAACAGCACCGCTGGGAGCAACATCCGGAGTCACACCAGTGGTGACCCCGGTCAAAGTGGTCGATACCCCGGGCGATGTCGATGTGAGAACTCCAGCCTCCACGCTCAAACCGCCCAAACCGCTCAAACCGGCCAAAAAAAGCGTCCCTGGATTCACATCGGTCTTCGCAATCGCGGGACTGCTTGCGGCTCTGTATCTGGTGCTGTGGCGAAGAGAGTAGACGAATAAATGAAGGAAGATTCTTCCGTCATGCTTTTCCTTTTTCCACACTCTTCGGAAGCAGTGCAGCAGCCCCAACACTTGGTAACACAGGGTAATGGTGTCACATTCGAGGATCGAAGAGATACTACTATTAGGTATCAAGAGAGTACTATGGTAGTGTGATATGTAGGCGGTCGCATCGATTGAGATCGTGAGGTCTACGCTGGGATAATCAAAAAGAGGTATATGTGGATGAAGAATACGAAGACGAGCCCCCGCATCGACTACGTTAGAAGAGTGTCGGAGGCGGCTGTTATTCTGCTTTTTTGCCTGTTGATCGCATCAACAGCATCGGCATCGCCTGCATCTGAAGGGGTGCACGCCAGCGGGACATTCTCACACCGCTTCATCCATGAATACAATGGTGCTGAAAACTGTCTGGTGTGCCACAAGCAGGTTAGCAATGATCTCGCGACCTCGATTCACAACACGTGGATGGGTACGGCAACAAACGTCGTGGGAAAGGAAGGTGACGAGACCGGCAAACTCGTGGGTGTAAACGATTTCTACGGTGCCGTAACATCGAATGAAGCTCTCTGCGGCGAGTGCCACGTAGGATTTGGCTTGCCTGATCACGATCTCTCGGTCGGGAAGATCGACTGCCTGATCTGCCATGCACCGAACTATAAGAAGACCGCGACAGGACCGGACCCCTCGATCGATGTACTGGCAGCTGTTCAA
This sequence comes from Methanosarcinales archaeon, assembly GCA_030609345.1. The sequence goes on from JAUWCK010000012.1 coordinate 8,597, forward strand.
AGCATGGTCAAATCGCCAACGCGTGAGATGTGTCTGCGCTGCCATGCGACGGCAGGCGGTGGAGACAATAACAAGCGGGGCGATCTCGAACTTGCGATGGGCGCATCCAGTGTCTCAAAGGATCTCGACGTTCATATAAACGCGGACATGAAGTGCCAGAGATGCCACACATTCGAGGATCACCACGTATCCGGAAGAGGTATGGATCTGCGTGTTGACGATACGACGACTGTGGTTAGCTGCGATGATGTGAGATGTCACGGATCAGAGCCGCATCAGGGGGGCTCGATGCATTCGAATATGTATAACCAGCACACGGACAGACTCTACTGCACAGCCTGCCACATCACATCGTATGGCAAGGTGACATCCGCTGAGGTCTCTCGTGACTGGGAGGATCGAACGCTCGGCGCAGATGGCATGTACCATGAGGCGATCGTGCGAGAGAGCAATCCCGCACCGATCCATGTCTGGTGGAACCGAACGTCTGAGATCATGGATCTCACAGACCCGGCTGTGCTTGATGATGGGGTTGTGGTGATGGCGAAGCCTGTTGGCGATATCAACGATTCCGAATCCAGGATATACGCGGCAAGACTGCATCGAGGTAGATCGCCATGGAATGGCACCCACATGCTGCCGTTCAATATTACGACCGTCAGGACGACCGATGACATGGCCCAGGCGCTATTTGACGCGACAGGCGAGGTGTATGACCCGGTCAAGTACATTGACGCCAAGCGGTACATGGGACTCTTCCACGGAGTGTCGCCGAAGGAGGACGCGTTGACGTGTAGCGACTGCCACGATGATCATAAACTCGACTACGAGGCGCTCGGCTACGACATCAAGAAGGATGCATCCGGAGACCTGATCAGTGCAACAAAGCCCGGCGGTACTGTGAATCTCGCAACTCTCGGCGGCAAGGACTGTGTCAGTTGCCACAGAATTGGCGGAATTCTACCTGAAAAATTCCAAATTGACGTGCAGGCTATGAACATGTCCGACGCCATCCACTATGCCCTGAACAGAGAAGGTAGAGGTGCAGAAGGCGAACTGGATCCAAATAACGTACGCTGCTGGGCATGTCACGGTGATGGTGACGGATCAGAAGCAGCCCAACCATCAGGTCATCCTGAGAACTACAAGAATCCCAAGAACTGCAGTGGAGGGGATTGTCACAGCATCAACCAATCCATCTTCAACGAACCGATGGTCTACGAACACTTCATGTACGCAGACGTTCTCGATAACGAAGGCAACGTTCTCCCAACAGCGAATATTAGCACAGGGGTTGGTTGCGATAGGTGCCACATAAACAGCGTCATGGAAACTCGGGATACCATCATTCCATCGGACATCGCACTGGTATCTCATTACGGCTCGACTTATGAACTGATGGCATATCCGGATTTCACCATGACCGATTGCGTCTACTGCCACGAGGGGCATTACAAAGAGGATTGGGGCGAAGGGGTCTCAGGAGATTGGGGTGACGATATCTCAGAGGAGTGGGGCGATGCAATCGATCCGATGGATCAGGAGGCAGATATGATCGAGGATGAGGGTGATGAGTATAGTAAGACCATGTTTGCAGGTGATCTGTGGGAACTCAGGAACGGCTACATACTCAAGGTCACTGCCGTCGATCTGAATGGAGACAATGCACATATCCAGCTGAGCAGGGATGGAGAACTGCTTGAGGAGGAAGTAGCACATATAGATTGTCCTTATGAATATGAGAGAGAAATTACGGATGATGATGGCAAAACGTTCAACCAGACCGACGTTCTTTTGAATCTGACCGGCATCATGCGATCTTCGGGCGGCGTGGTTGCGATATTTGAGGGGCAGACGACCAAACGAATTCACAGAGAGACCACTAATTCTGCGTGCTATGCCTGCCATATGGAAGGATATGGCAAGAACAGTCGATATACTCTTGTAGACAGACTCGGTGATAAGACCTATTATACAACGATGCTTGTCGACTTTGACTATTATGGCGATAACACGTCAAAGACACTTGCGACTGGCGAAGAATGGGATCTTGGGGATGGATTCACTCTTACGGCAAAACAGATCGATATAGATGGAGATCTTGCCAGAATCGAACTTGCAAGAGATGGCGTTGCTGTCGAAAACGACATAGATGTAGTGCACACCGGGGAGATGTTCTACTACGAAGATGATTTCCATGCAGTCAACGTCTATTATGATGACGAGTTCCGTGCAATCAACGATTCGCATGCATTTCACGATCTGCGCATATTCAGGGCGAACCTATCCAGTGTGTTCAGATCAGAAGACACTGATCTGATGGTGCTCAGGGATGTACGGCTGATATCGCCTGATATATCCGCGGTGGATGCCGAAGATATCGAAGGCGACAACGGTTTCAGGTTGGATGGCTACAATCTCAGCTGGATCAGAGTTGGGGATGATTTCGGAGGGGGGAAACCATTCACGCTCCATACGGCTCCGCTACACAATGGAAGAGCTACAAACTTTGCTGACTGCGTCCACTGCCACGATCTCGACAGTGGTATGGATATCAAACGCGTGGATGCGGTCGCATCCCAACTCGGAGCACACGCGGGGCTCAATGAAGAGGTATCCAGCGAGACTGTACTGGCAGATCCAATCGATAAGGCATGCTGGGCATGTCATGGAATCGGAACAGAACCAGATGTCCACCCGGATAAGAAGCCGAAGGAATGCGTGGACTGTCATGTGAACGAGATACTCTATGGTGCAACAGACCTGAGCAATGAGGCACACGGACAGGCTGAAGACTGTAATCGGTGCCATGCAGCAGATTATCCGGGAACGCATGTCATCACTGTTCTCAAACCAAACACGCCCGGCATCACAGAGATAAAGGTGATGCCGGAAGTTGCCATGTCCGGGCAGCTGGTGAATGTGAGTGCCACCGCCGTTGCGGGCTGGAACATGTTGGTCGAGGCGATGGAATATTTCATCGGTGAGGCGGGTCGATCCGGAACAGGTACGGCAGTCGTGCCGATCGATTGTGTATTCGACGAGCAGACAGAAGAGTTTGAATTTACAATCAACATCACAGGACTTGAGCCGGGTGACCACGCAGTATATGTCCATGCAATGGAACGTGGCAAATGGGGTCCGATGAACAGAGCTGCATTCGCAATCGAGTTTTCGGAACCGGAGTCCGCGGAACCTGCGATGGCAGTTAAGCCAGAGCGGCACCTCGGTTTGCCAGCGATAAACGCTGCAACAGTCATCATCATTGGTATCGGAGCATGGTTGCTGCTTACACTCCGGAGAAAGAGGGGTCTTTGAAGCGCTGAACTGTTGAGGTACTACAATGATTTCAATGAAGAACGCATTGTTCGGGATCAGTGCCGTGTTGTTGCTTATTCTTGGGTCCGGGTGTCTGACTTATGTGGAGGAACCCAACGCTTCAACCATCCAAACGACTCCGGACGTTTTGGGAGTGAATGCTTCGGATGTGGGTGGCGGGGAACCAGTCGGTTCAATGCCGTCGGAATGCAAGGGCAACTGCACCGAGTGCCATGGGCTTGCTCACGGCACACAACTCCAAAATTGCACCGGGTGCCATGATGTACATGATCCGAGGGGTAACATCCCAAGCCCACGTCTCGAACAGTTCTGTTCCCAGTGCCACCCACAACAATTCGAAGAGTTCTCAGGTCATCCTGGCGGACATGCTAACCTGAAGTGTGTTTACTGCCACAGTGTCCACCGACATATCGAGGCATGTACCAACTGTCATCCACCACACAGTGCAGAGTCGATGTATGACGATTGCCTGAACTGTCATCCTGCACATACACCACAGGAGATCGAATATCCTGCAACGGTATCAGATGAACAGTGTGGTAACTGTCATAAAGGGGTGAGTATTGCACTTGCGCAGGGTAACACCAGGCATAGCAGCCTGAAATGCACATACTGTCACACAATCCATGAACAGATCCCCGACTGCAAGGATTGTCATGCCCCGCACACACAGAATATGACTTATGACGATTGTATCGGATGCCATCCCGCACACAATCCGGTGGACATGAAATTCTCTTCAGACATCCCGCGAGAGGACTGTGCGGCATGCCACAAGGAGGTCGATTCCGAATTACGCGGAAGCAATACAAAGCACAACAATCTGAATTGTGTTTACTGCCATCCGGAGCACCGGTATCTGCCCACATGCGAGTCCTGTCATGGATTACCACATGAGAATGTATATGATGTGCATAAGAATTACCCTGATTGCAGCCAGTGCCACATCGCCCCACATGCGGTGAATAATATCGTGTTTACCAGACAGTAATCGGCATGAGGTCGTGTCTGCTGTGCTTTCCGGCTTTGGGACGCTATTGCTCAACCATCACTCCGCGAGCCGTGCAAGTTCATTGATCTCACATTATGACATCCGGGAGAGCTCTGGTATCGATTCTTGAAGGCGTGACACCTCATGTATATGCGGGTATTTGTGAATTTTATCCAAAGCCCCTGCGAACAAAATCTTTATATTGTAAAGATTTACAGGATTTAACATGGTCGCAACAAAGAGG